>CAZBNI010000007.1:0-13279 GCA_964493105.1 uncultured Gammaproteobacteria bacterium | reverse complement strand
TTCCTCGTATGTCCAAGGTAACAATTAATGTCGGTACTGGTAAAGCGCTTCAGGATGATAAACTACTCGATTCAATCGTTGATACCATAACTAGGATTTCTGGGCAAAAAATAGTTTTTACAAAAGCACGAAAATCAATTTCTGCATTTAAAATCAGAGCGGGTATGACTGTAGGTGTTCGTGCCACGCTGCGTGGGAATAGAATGTATGATTTTATTGAGAAGCTGATTAATGTTACTTTACCGCGTGTGAGAGATTTTCAGGGTATAGATAAAAAAAGCGTGGATGTAAACGGCAATTTATCAATTGGTTTTAAAGAACATATTGCATTCCCAGAGATTCGTTCAGATGAGATAGAAAGGATCCATGGATTGGAAGTAACTGTTACGACAACTGCAAAAACTCATGATGAAGGAGTTGAACTCTTCACGATTCTCGGATTCCCATTTAAAAAGGATTAATATTATTATATGGCAAGGACATCACAAATCGCGAAATCGAAGAAAAAACCGAAATATTCAACTCGTATAGTTCGGCGGTGTTGGCGTTGCGGAAAAAAACGCGGTTATATGCGCACCTTTAATTTGTGTCGAATTTGTTTTCGGGAGTTAGCAAATAATGGTGAGATTCCTGGTGTCAAGAAATCAAGCTGGTAAATAGCTAATAGCAAATGGCTTATTGCCTATAGCAAAATAAATTTACAATCAATAAATAATATTAAACAGTTTGTGGTATATGACCATTAGCCATATGCCATAAGCAATGAGCAAATATATGACAGACCCTATTGCAGACATGCTTACGAGAATACGAAATTCTATAATGGTCAAAAAAGAAGAAGTGACCATGCCGTTTTCAAATATCAAATTTGAGATTGGAAAAATTTTAGAACGCGAAGGTTTTATCGCGAGACTCGAGAAACTTGATAATGCAGATCATACTAAAGAGGCCTTGCGTGTGGTCTTGAAATACAAAAATAACGAACCAGCAATCCGCGGTTTAAAGCGTGTGAGTAGACCAGGACAACGTATTTATCAAAATTATCGCACAATCCCAAAGGTTCTGCCGTCATTGGGAATACTGATCGTATCAACATCAGATGGATTAATGACGAATAAAGAAGCAAAGCAGAAACATATTGGAGGCGAAGTGTTGTGTGAAGTTTATTAAACTTTCAAATTAAATTGATTATATGCCAGGAATCGGAAAAAAACCAGTAGAACTCCCTGAAGGCGTGGAAGTCACCATAGAAGGTAGGCATGTTCAGGTAAAGGGGCCTAAGGGAATGTTGGAACGAGATTTTCATAAACGGATCATCTTTGAGCAAGAAGGCGCAGTCATTACTGTATCAATACATAAGCCGGACGAGAAACGGTCACGGGAATTATGGGGCACGTCACGTGTATTACTTGCGAATATGGTAGAGGGTGTTACCAAAGGATTTGAGAAGAAGTTGGAAATCAACGGCGTTGGTTATCGTGCTTCAGTTTCCGGCAAAAAACTCGTTCTCAACGTTGGCTACTCACACCCTGTTGAATTTGACATACCTGAAGACCTACAAGTTTCAGTCGAAAAAAATATTATAACGATAGCAGGTATTGATAAGCAGCATGTTGGCCAAGTTGCAGCTTTAATCCGCGAGACAAAAAAACCCGAACCGTATAAAGGAAAAGGTATTAAATATGTGGACGAGGTGATACGGCGTAAGGCAGGTAAGGTTGTCAAGACAGCAGGCGCTGCATAAGCATAAAAAGATTATGAGAAATTTTCAGAAGGAAAAAGGACAAAAATATTCGTTGCGAGAAAGAAGAACTCGATCAAAAATTTCAGGGACAGCGGAATGTCCACGTGCTTCAATTTTTCGAAGTATTCAACATATCTATGTCCAACTAATTGATGATGTAAAAGGCGTAACGCTTATTGAAGCTTCAGATCGTGAGATCAAAAAAAGTAAGGATGCTGATAAAAAAGTTATCGCACGCAAAGTCGGAAAATTAGTAGCGGAAAAAGCCTCCAAAGCAGGTATTAAGACGGTTGTGTTTGATCGCAGAGGTTATCAATACCATGGTCGTGTCCTGGAGCTTGCAGAAGGAATGCGTGAAAAAGGAATTGAGTTTTAAGACTATTATAGGATTATGAATAAACAAAAATATTCTAAACCAAAAGGGCATAAAAGAAACTCCAGAAAGCCTGAAGGTAAAGATGACGAATTTGATCAAAAACTGATTGATATCGCGCGTGTCACTCGTGTTATGGCAGGCGGAAAACGAATGTCGTTTCGTGCCTGTGTTGTGATCGGTGATCGCGAAGGAAAAGTTGGTATGGGTTTACGAAAGGGCGCTGATGTTGCAATTGCAATTAATAAGGCGGTAACAGCAGCTAAAAAGCAACTGATCGATGTTCATACTATTAATGATACTATTCCAGAACGGGTGGTCGTGAAATTTAAGGCAGCGCAAGTCCTCTTGAAGCCAGCTTCAAAAGGCACCGGCGTTATTGCAGGTGGCGCAGTTCGATCAGTACTTGAATTGGCAGGAGTCAAGAATGTTGTCTCAAAGATGCTTGGGTCAAAAAGCAAGATTAATAATGTGCACGCAACGTTAAAAGGATTGGAAGCACTGCGGGATGTTAAACAGCTCAAAGAGCTTAGGAAATAAATATGGTGTTATCGTTATCACAACTAAAATCTCCGAAACAGAAGAAACATCGCCGTGTTGGACGAGGTGACGGTTCAGGACGTGGTACCTACTCTGGTCGCGGTATGAAGGGACAACGATCTCGTTCTGGCGGAAAAAATAAGTTATTACGACGCGGCCTTAAACAGATGCTCCAGCAACTTCCGAAGTCAAGGGGGTTTACTAGTCCATATAGTTCATATGAAGTAGTCAACATTGCTGATTTAGATGCTGCCTATAAAGATGGTGCTATCATTACTGTCGGTGCAATGAAAAAGGCAGGGATGATCCATCGCAACATTCGTGGTGTCAAAGTACTGGGTACTGGCAAGCTAACCAAAAAATTTACCGTACACGCACACAGTTTTTCAAGATCAGCAAAAGATGCTATAACAAAGGCAGGCGGTTCAGTACATATAATAACGATCAAGAAACTGGCGCCTCACAAGGCCGGCTCGAATAAGAAATAATAATACATCTCGATTATATAATCTATGTGGGAAAAAATTAGACAAATCTGGTATGTAAAAGAGCTGAGAAAAAAGATTTTATTTGTGCTTGCGATGCTCGTAATTTTTAGAATTGCCGCGCATATACCGATTCCCGGCGTTAATGTTGAGAATTTAAAGGATTTGTTCCAGTCAAATCAGCTCCTAGGCCTCCTTAATTTATTTTCAGGCGGTGGAATGGAAAATTTTTCCGTTGTTATGCTTGGTGTTGCTCCCTATATTACCTCGTCAATTATTTTTCAGTTACTCCAGATGGTTATTCCAAAGCTGGAGGAAATGCAAAAAGAGGGAGAATCGGGACGGGCAAAAATCAATCAGTATACCCGGATTGCGACTGTTCCACTGGCAATTTTATCTGGATACGGCATGATTACATTCCTTAGACAGTCTGGACAGGGCATTGTTGACGAGATGAGTTTATTTCAGCTGATTACAACGATTCTAACAATTACCGCAGGCACGATATTCCTGATGTGGCTTGGTGAGCTGATTACCGAAAAGAAGATCGGGAACGGTATATCATTCTTGATATTTGCCGGTATTATTGCCAGTGTTCCGACACAGATACAGCAGACGATTGCAACATTTGACGCAACAAAACTTGGTGGACTTATCGCATTTGCAATTATAGGAGTTATGACCGTTGCAGGGATTGTTATTATTACAGAAGGTAAGCGGAATATTCCCGTTTCTTATGCTAAGAGAATCCGTGGTATGCGGATGTATGGTGGTGTTGATACTCATTTACCGCTTAAAGTGAATCAAGCAGGCGTTATTCCGATCATTTTCGCGATATCAATCGTATTATTCCCTCCTATGATCGCACAATTTTTCGTAGGTTCACAGGTAGGATGGCTTGCGACTGGGGCGGCATGGGTAGTGACTATTTTCCAAAATCAGTTTTTCTACGCAGTATTGTATTTTACTTTTGTTGTTGCCTTTACGTATTTTTATACTGCTGTTATTTTCCATCCGACACAGATTTCAGAGAATCTTCAAAAGCAGGGTGGATTTGTTCCGGGAATTCGTCCAGGACGTCCGACAAGTGATTTCCTGAGCTATGTCAGTAATAGAATTATTTTAGGTGGCGCGCTTTTTTTGGGTGTTATTGCAATCCTTCCGAATATTATACAGGCATCTACGAACATTACCACGCTCGTTATTGGTGGTACAAGTTTGCTGATTATCGTCAGTGTTGTTATTGATGTGGTAAAGCAGGTTGAATCGCAGTTGGTAATGCGAAACTACGAGGGTTTTTAGGTAATAAAATGATTTAGTTTCATTGGCTACCGCTCATGTAACGTAGTGGTTTTTTAGTGAAATCTATAATTTTTAGAATATCTGCGCTGTTCGCTAGATACTTTTGTTGTAAATCATTTCTATAGATTACCCTCAAGATGGAACCGAATAGAGTATAAAAAATTAAAAAAAGAAGGAGCTCCTCAAAGTGAAAGAGCTCCTCAATGGATGTGAATGCAAGCACGTACGGTTTGATCACCAATCAAAGCCCACTACTAACTGAATAAGAACGAAAGCTATTACTGCACCCAGCACTATTAATGCTGCTGCACTAAGAACACTTCGAATCCTTGCACGATTCTCTGGATTACTCATGCTATACTCCTTATGATTTCAATATTTATATCGGCATTATACTAGTCAAGCTTTAATATAAGGTGCAATTGAGGGGCGAATTGTAGGGGGTTCCCAATGTTTTACTATATTACTATATGTATAAAGAGATGTGCACCTCATAGCATAGAAAGGTCTATTTTGTCCATTACCATTTTTAGCTTTATAAGCTTTTTATCAGCTTTTATCACTACCAAGCCATACCTCCCCCTTTACAAACGATATCTTTTTTAACATATCGTGCTCCGTTCTTCCGCTCCTTTATTAAGGAGGGGAGGGAAGCATGGTGTACTCATAACCAGGTACGGGTGGAGAGGGGAGATATTTAAATTTTTTAAGGTGGTTTTTTTTAGTTAAATACGATATAATAAATCTATTATGCGAAATAAACTCATTATAGTGCTCATCGGGCTCGCGTCGTCTGGCAAAGATACTATTGCTGATTATTTAGTTGGCAAGGGCTTTTTACATCTGTCGTTGTCCGCAACCCTAAAGGAGATTTGCAAAAAAAAGGGAGGCTATCATGGCCGCGATGATTTAATTCGTATGGGTAATTATTTGCGAAAACGGTATGGCGTAGGATATCTTGCGAAAAAGACTGTAGAAAAAAAAGAGGCACAGAGGTCAAGAACGCTCGTGCTGTCAAGCATACGCAATCCTGGCGAGATTACTGAACTAAAAAAGCATGGTTTGGTTTTTACTATCGCAGTTAAAGCCCCACGAACTGTCCGGTATGCACGTGCGAAAAAACGATGCCGTATTGAAGATGCAGTTACGTATCTGAAATTTTCAGCACAAGAATTGCGGGAAAGGAAAGGATCGGCAACACAGCAGCAGCTGGATAAACTTCTTGCGAGCGCGGAGTATACTATTATCAATAATGGTTCTTTGTCAGCGCTTAATAAAAAAGTGGAATTGGTTTTGAGTAAAATTCGAAAGAAGCAAAGAAAAGTAATGCCTTATAATATCGTTATTCTTGGCCCGCAAGGTTCTGGCAAAGGAACTCAGGCAGAGATGTTGGTAAAGAAATTCAATTTATTCCATGTGGAAACTGGCATGATATTTCGTCATCTTGCGAAAAAGAACACTCCGCTGGGGCATAAGATTAACACCATTATCAATAAGCAAGGTGGGCTGGTACCGGATGAAATTGTGAAAAAGGCGTTGCTGGAAAAGCTACGCAGAGTGCCTGCTTCACAAGGGCTTTTATTTGATGGATTTCCAAGAAATCTACGGCAGGCAAAAATGCTAGATGCGATTTTTGTAACATTGGATAGTGAACTGACAAAAGTCATTTTTCTGCCTATTGCACGAAAAACAACCATACAACGATTATCATTACGCCGTACCTGTGAAAAATGCAACAGAATATTTATTGCAGGTCTTAGTATTCCCAAACGTAAAAAAAGATGTACTTATTGTAATGGAAAGATTATACAGCGCGAAGATGATAAGCCGAAAGCAATAGCTAAGCGATTATCTGTTTATGCGAAGTTAACAAAGCCTGTTGTTGAATATTACAAAAAACAAGGTATATTGATAGCGGTAAATGGTGAGCCGCCGATTAATGTTGTTTCAAAGAATATCTTAAAGTATTTTAACTGAAATTTTATGCGATTAAAAACTCCCGCTGATGTCAAAAAAATTCGTGAGGGAGGAAAGCTGTTGGCAAGCATTGTCCATAAGGTGGCCAGCGCAGCAGAGCCTGGAATATCAACAGCAGAATTGAACGCGCTCGCTGAAAAATTAATCAGTGAAGTCGGCGGCACCCCTTCATTTAAAGGATTTCATGGTTATCCTGCGGCTGCTTGTATTTCAATTAATGAGGAATTGGTACACGGTATCCCTCGCGCAGACAAGAAAGTACGTAGTGGGGATATAGTAAGCGTTGATATCGGTCTGAAATTTAAAGGCCGGTTCACAGACATGGCTGTAACAGTGCCAGTAGGAAAGGTGGATAAAAAAACGAAACAGTTAATCAAGATAACGAAACGGGCGCTTGAGGTCGCGATTCAAGAAACAAGGCCGAATAAAACATTGGGTGATGTTGGACACGCTATACAACATTTCATTGAAGCAAAAGGATATGGTGTTGTGCGTAGTTTGGTTGGGCATGGCGTCGGATTTGAAGTTCATGAAGAACCGAGAGTGCCAAATTTTGGGCAACGGGGGGAGGGAGAATTGCTGGTCGAAGGAATGGTATTGGCATACGAGCCAATGGTAACGATTGGAAGCCATGAGGTGATTACAGAAAAGGACGAGTGGACAATACGGACAAATGATAAGTCACTTTCAGCGCATTTTGAACATACTATTGCGGTTACAAAAAAGGGCTGCATTATATTAACCAAAGAATAAAAGACTATGGAAAAGCTACTCGGTATAGATTATGGTGGACATCGGATAGGTCTGGCAACTGCCGCAGAAGCTACAAGTCTGGCATTTCCATTACAAACAATTCGGTATGATGAAATTACAGAAGCTATCCAACAAATAAAAGATATTTGTGTACAAGAAAATGTGACTACGATCGTTATGGGTCTTCCAAAAGGTCAGAATGGTGGCATTGGAGAAAAAGCCAAGGAGGTTAAGATGTTTTCAGAAAAGCTGACAAAGGCAATTGAGGTACCAATTGAATATGAAGACGAGCGATTTACCAGTGTTATAGCAGCACAGCATATGAAACAAAAAGGGAAAAAAGAGCATGAATTCCGAACTTCACTTGATCAAGAAGCAGCAACAATAATTTTACAATCATATTTAGATAGAATACATGAATGAGCATCTCGCAATTAGCAGCTATATCGTACCATTTATCATCGCAATTCTTGTTTCCGCAATTTTTACAATATTAGTTCGCCGATTTGCGCTGTGGAAAAACATCACTGACAGTCCGGAGTTATCTCCAGAACGAAAGGTGCAAACAAAGCCAATTCCGCTCCTTGGCGGTATTGCGGTTTTTTTGTCGGTAGTTGTCGTCGTGGCTGGGTATACTTTTTTTTCAGACCGTGTGCTCGGGGGGTACATGCAGCCAAAATACTTGATCGGCATTTTTATAGCTGGGCTTTTATTAATGATTGGCGGATATCTTGACGATAAATACAATTTCAAACCGTCTCGTCAGATACTATGGCCAATTATGGCATGTATCGTCATCATTGCTTCTGGTATCGGGATTGAATACATTACAAATCCGTTTGGAGGGGTTTTTAATCTTGAAACAGTACAGTTGAAAGTATTCACGTTTAATGGATTGCCTTACTATTTCGTATTATTCGCGGATATATTCGCATTGTTTTGGCTTATGGGGATGATGTATACAACAAAATTTTTAGATGGCCTGGACGGCCTTGTTGCTGGCATAACAACAATTGGTGCCTTTGTTTTATTCTTCTTAAGCTTAAACCAAGACGTTGCCCAGCCTGAGACTGGGCTTTTGGCAATTATTTTGGCGGGTGCTTTTGTCGGTTTTTTAGTATTTAATTTTCATCCGGCAAAAATATTTTTGGGAGAGTGTGGCAGCTTACTAGCTGGTTTCATGCTTGGTGTGCTTTCTATTATTTCAGGTGCAAAAATTGCGACAGCCTTGTTGATTATGAGCATACCGATTCTTGATGTCGTATGGGTTATTATTCGCAGACTATTTTATGAAAAAAAATCGCCATTTACGACGGCCGACAACAAACACCTGCATTATCGGCTATTAGATATTGGTCTTACTCATCAACAAGCAGTCCTAGTATTATATCTAGTGAGTCTTGTTTTTGGGGGAATCGCACTGTTTTTAGAAAGTTGGCAAAAATTTATTGCACTTCTTTTTGCCTTTGTTATCATGGTTATTGCTGGAGTATTTTTAGTGCGTAAGGGTAAGCGGGTGATGAATAATTAACGAATATTATATGGATAAAGCAACCAAGGGAGGCTATACGGCGATGAAACCAATCTGGATATTGATTTTGATAGCACTTATTGCGGGAATTATGTTTTGGTCAGTAGGAGGATCGGAGATTACGGATGAAGCGCCTTACTATATTAAAAAAGTCATTGGTGAAACAGCAACCGTGACCGTAAAGAATACGGCGATTAACGCTGAAGTAGCACGTTCAGATAGCGCCCGTGCAAAAGGCCTGTCCGGACGCAGTAAATTGGCAGACGGAAAGGGGATGCTTTTCGTTTTTACTGAAGCGAGCGTTTATCCCTTTACAATGAAGGAAATGCTTTTTTATATTGATATTATCTGGATTAATGATAATAAAATTGCCTTTATGGAGCAGAGCGCGCAACCGGGAGTAGAAAGCATTACGCCCGATTCCTCCGCAGTGTATGTATTGGAAGTACGAGGCGGTACTGCAAAGCGATATGGGTGGCAGATTGGCGATCCTGTGATAATAAGCTTTGACAAAGATTAGGATTTTTGCTACACTGATGTGGCTAGGAAAAAAATACATAACAATTTTTTGTATCACCGTATGAAATTTGCAATTATTGCTGTTGGTGGAAAACAGCGAAAAGTCACTGAAGGCATGACCTTCTCAGTTGAGAAAATGGACAAAAAGAAAGACTCAAAAGTTACTTTCAAATCCGTGCTTTTGTATCATGATGGTAAATCCACAAAAGTCGGGAAGCCATACTGCAGGGGAGTCAGCGTTACCGGAACTGTTGTTGAGCAAGGACTGAGTAAAAAGGTAACAGTGGTCAAATATAAGTCAAAAGTGCGGTATCGACGCACAAAAGGCCATCGTCAGCCATATACCAAAGTGAAGATTGATAAAATTAACATTTCTTAAAATAGAATAAATAAAAAATTAGCCCTGGATTATTCGAGGCTGTTTTTTTTATACTTCCTGCCTGCCTTTGAACGCGCTTGATAGAGTCACCTCGTCAGCGTATTCTATCGTTGATCCCATGGGCAGGCCTTTTGCCAGTCGTGTTGTTTTGATCCGTAGCTCTTTCAATTTTCTCGTAATGTAAAGCGCGGTTGATTCACCTTCGAGATCAGGATTGGTCGCCAGTATCACTTCTTTGATTTTGTTTTTTGGTGCTGCAACGCGTTGTAATAACTCGCGGATTTTAATGGCATCAGGTGTAGTGCCTTCTACAGGGTTTAAAACGCCACCAAGTACATGATATAAGCCTTTATATTCACCGATTTTTTCAATAACGAATATGTCTTGTGGTTCAGCTACTACACATATCGTTGTTGAGTCACGCTGTGAATCACTACAGATACAGCATGGATTACTGGTACCGATATTGTAGCACGTATCACAGATTTTGATCTCCCGCTTTATTGATTGAATTGCAGCAATAAGTTCATTTGTATAGTTGTTATTTTGTTTTAGTAAATAAAAAACGATTCGTTCTGCAGCCTTCGGACCGAGACCGGGCAGGCGAACCAGTAAATCAATTAATTCTTGTATTGCCGATGGATAGTGGGTCATATTTATAGTCCGGGCATGTTGAAGCCATTCATGCCTTGCATTTTTTGCGCCATGACGCGCTGTACTTTTTTTATAGCATCATTAATAGCTTCTTGGATATATTTCTGAAGAGCTTCCTTTTTGTCGCTATCGAGTAATTCAGACGCGATATCGACAGAGAGTACTTCCTGATTTCCGTCCATAACAATCGAAACTTGTCCGTGATGAGCTTCCCCATGTACTGTTTCCTGAGCAAGCGTTTGTTTCATTGTGTTTGCTTGTTCGCGGAGTTCTTTGATTTGCTTTATTTTATCGAACATAGTGATCGCGTAAAATGATTAAAATTGTGGCGGCTCGTTTTCAAGATGCTTTTCAAGATTTTTGAAACTAACTTTGTTTTCATCGAAGTAGAGTTGGATAATGCCAGTTGGGCCGTTTCTATGTTTTGCAATATGAATTTCTGTGATATTTTTTCGTGAGGGATCGAGGTCTTGTTTATACATTCCTTCGCGATAAATAAACATGACTACATCAGCGTCTTGTTCAATTGATCCTGATTCTCGTAAATCAGCTAACTTTGGTATTGGTGGTGTGCGTGATTCTACAGCACGGGAGAGCTGGGACAGCGCAAGAACGGGAATATTTAGTTCTCGAGCAATGCCCTTTAATGACCTGGTAATCGCGCTAATTTCTTGCACGCGATTGTCTGAGCGTGAATCACCCTGCATCAATTGGAGGTAGTCCAGGACGATAAGACCCAAATTATGTTCTGATTGAAGTCGTCGTGCTTTTGTACGAATCTCCATTATATTTGACGAAGCTGAATCGTCGATAAAAATAGGAGTCTCCGAAAGCTCACCCATGGCGTGTCCAATGTTTGAGAAATCAGTATCTTCTGATAGCTTTCCAGTACGCATTTTCCAGAGATCGACTTCCGCTTGCGCACAGAGTAGACGGTCGACCAGTTGCTCCTTGGACATCTCAAGGCTGAAAATCCCAACTGAAGTTTTACTTTTTGTGGCGATTTGTCGAGCAATATCCAGTGCAAGGGTAGTTTTACCAACTGATGGCCTCGAAGCCAGAACAACGAGGTCTGATTTTTGGAGACCTGCTAGAATTCCGTCCATGTCCGTAAATCCCGTCGGTATTCCACGGAGCTTACCCGAGTCCCGATGAAGATCATCAATACGATCAAAAGCGTCTGTGAGAATTGATTTAATCGGAACGAAGTTCTGTTTGAGGTATTTTTGGGATACGCTGAAGAGGCTCTGTTCAGCTTGATCGAGTAGCTCATTCACGTTTTCGGTTTCTTGATACCCAATTTCAGTGATTTCTGTCGCCACTTCGAGGAGTCTGCGTAGCGTTGCTTTCTTTTGGACGATTTGGGCGTAGCTGACCACATGAGAGGACGTTGGTACGGCATTCGCTAATGAAGCGAGATAACTGCGCCCGCCGATTGTTCCAAGTTGGTCTTTTTCGGTAAGTATATTCGAAAGAGATATCACGTCGATTGGATCACGCCGTTCGTATAAGTCAAGCATAGCTTCAAAGATCATCCCATGGATGTCTTTGTAAAAATCATCCTGCCTCACGATATCAGCAATTTTAGTGATGGCGTCTTTATCGATCAAAAGCGAGCCGAGTACAGATTGTTCCGCCTCAAGGTTTTGGGGTGGCAGTTTTGTGATAGTCTCTTTTTTAGCCATATTTTCGGAAAAGTTTATTTTTAGTTACTCAATTGTACCTGTTGCAGAGCTTTATTACAAGGCAAAACTATACACATTTCCATCACATTTTTTCCACCGAATGCCTTGATATAGAAAACAGCCTATCGCATAGAGCGACAGGCTGTACGTTCCTTTTCAGGTTATTTTGGGAATTGAATCTGCAGTTCAGCTGCAAATCCGACTTTTTTCTCGGTAGCGATAAGATTCAGTTTTGTCTTGATTGGTCCACGGGTAACCTCCATACCAATTTTGGATTCGATTGTGTGAGTGGCCACCAAATCTTTTTCAAGAATGACTTTCGGATCTCATGTTCGCTGGGTCGTATTACCAACTAAACGAATTTTTTTGTGAGATCATACAGGCATCTTATGTACCAGCCATTGCTCCTAATGTCTCTTTCTTTGTGGTAGGCTAGATTGACTATCGTTGTCAGCCGTTTTCTAAGATAAAGATCAACGCTGATGATTCCGGCACTGCGCCATCCGTCCGGTTGTTGGCTAAACTGAGTGCTACCACGGCATCGTAGCCAATCGGAAATGTGTGCTTCTCCACCGAGAATTACATCCAGTGACGTATTGTCATCGGTCCGGTTGTTACCGCCACCATTGACGAGCGCTGCCTTAATGCCAAATCGTTCTTTCCACGTTTTAAAGAGAATTCCCTGCGCAAATTGCATGGGTATGTAGAAATCGGATAGCCCATAATTTACGAATTCATTCAGTTCAGCGGGGGTTCTATGTACATAAGACTGTTGGCGAACTGACCAACGCGTATCAACGATGAGTCAGTAGTAGGCATTGATATTGGAAAGTCAGCGAATAGTTGTAGTAGTAAGGTTGGATGCCCTACTTGCGACTGCGTGTAGACGCCAAAATCATCTTTGTACCAAGCATTAAAAAAAGGCCGTAGTCGTTTGCTCATGAAATTGACGTTACCACCGGTGTTTTGCTCCATTACATTGTTATTGTATTGGAGCTGGCAATAACCGCCGGCAGAAATATTCCAGTTTGACCATGCTGATTGTTGATCAGCAGTGTCTGATGGGATACTGTCAGATGCTGGGATAGTACTGAGGTCATGTTTTGAAACATCACTTCGTTGTATTCCGTCGCTGTCAACCGCGTATGCAGTGCCTGCAAATAGGAATAACGTCATTACCAGAACTACAATTCTTGTGATCATAGCGTGATCCTCCATTTTTGTTTTATATTATTATATTTTTTTGTCAAAATGCTTTGAGTTACCTTATAGCAATACGATTCTCTCGTCAAATCCATATACAGGATGAGTACATTGGTAACACTTTTGAAAATTCT
>CAZBNI010000006.1:0-19678 GCA_964493105.1 uncultured Gammaproteobacteria bacterium | reverse complement strand
AATAATGATGAGGTCAGTCCGATCGCAAGCGGAGCAACTGAGAATCCCACGCTTGGTACTGCAAGCGCACCTGTAGTCATTACTGAATTTTCTGATTTTAGCTGCTCAGCGTGTGCTGCGGCCGCGCCAACCGTTCGGCAATTGACCGAGGAATATCCTGAGCAAGTTCAGATTGTATTTAATGGTTTTAACTTGGGGCATCAGTGGTCGCAGAAATCACACGAAGCAGGGGAATGTGCATTTGCGCAAAACAAGTTTTGGGAGTTTCATGATATTATCTATGGAAAACAGTCAGAATGGTTAAGTGCGGATGATGCACTGGATAAGTTTGCATCGTATGCGGTTGAGGCCGGTCTTGACAAAGCGCAGTTTACCAGCTGTCTGGATTCAGGGGAAATGAATCAGGAGGTGGAGCGAGATACTAGTGTTGCACGATCAGCAAATATAACTGCAACTCCGACATTCATGGTAAATGAAGAAAAAGTTGTTGGCGTACAGTCGCTTGAAGAGTTTAAAAAGGTGATTGACGCAGAATTAGAAAAAATTAATACGTAAACAAAAAAATATGTATATTCGCAAAGCCTCGCGCCAAGACAGCGAGGTCGTTTCTAAGCTACTAAAAAATAAATACTCATTCTCTTCTGAAGAGGAAGCGTTGCAGACTTTTGCGGATGAGTGTCGATATAGCCATTTTAGGATAGCCGAAGAAGACTGTCGCGCTGTAGGCATTATTGGATGGCAGCCAGAAGGAACGCTCCGGCATGGCGTTGTCGAACTCACCCGCCTTGCTATTGATACGGACGCCCGCAATCCAAAACAAATTAAGGAAATGCTGTTTGATGTAATGATCGCGGAAGCTGATTATTTTTATAAGCAACAAGGGTATAAATTGAGAAAAGTATTTTCAATGATCCATGCCGATTGCCAACATATCAAGGAGTTTTATGAGGATAAAGGAATGCAGCAGGAGGCGGTATTGCGGGATCATTTTCACCGAGGTAAGGATGAGCTGGTGTTTTCACTTTTTCTTGCATAAGGTATAGTGTGAATATGAAGAAAATAGCCATATTTATTGCAACGGGATTTGGAAGCGGTTATCTTCCATGGGCGCCCGGGAGTTGGGGTGCCGCAGTGATGCTTATGTGTGCTTGGTGGCTTATAGAACTGCCATTGGTTTTATATCTTGGGTTAATATTTTTTCTATTTGTGACCGGCATTGGCGTTGCTGAAATTGCTGATAAGCATTTTGCAAAAGAATCAGGGAGCGTTTCTGACAATGATAAGATTGTAATCGATGAATGGGTTGGGATTCTGATTACGCTGTTACCGCTTTTTTATTTTGAAAAGAGCTTATTGCATTTTGGGATGGCTTTTTTGTTTTTTCGGATTTTCGATACCTTGAAGTTTGGATTGGCAAAGATTATGGATCAAGTGCACAATAGGTGGGGAGTAATGCTGGATGATGTGTTTGCTGGTTTGCATGCCACGATATTCTTTTTTATAGCATTGTGGATAATGTACCAATGGTAGGCGGTTTGAAACCAATAGAAGCATCACAGTAGGGGACAGAAGTAAATATAATTAGCGAAAAACCACTTTTTTCACAAGAAAGGTGGTTGTTTTATTATGAGAAATTTTATACAAATAAGAGTGTTTTTTGTATATTTTTAAAATTGTGGACACTCCCCTATCACCATCCTTTTTTTGCTAACTTTGAACAAAATAATAGTATATAAGAAAATGACAAAACTTGACAAAACTTGACACATCCTTTTTTTTGCGCTAGACTTGAAACATGGAAAAATTGTTAACGCTTGCAGAGGTCGCAAAAAATTTGCGGGTAAGTGAGCGTACTCTTTTCCGTTACATAAAATCAGGAAAACTCAGGGCATATCGGATAGGGCAGTGGAGGATTAGCCAAAAAGACCTTAAGAGATTTCTTAAGCGTGTTTCTAATATTTAAAAAATAATTATAAGAAGATTATGTATGTGGTAAAAAGGAGAAAAATGCAAGTAAAAGGTAGCTTGTGGATTATTACACTTGCGGCATTTGTCGCGTTAGTTACTATGATCGCATTCAGTTCTGATCTTTACGCTAAGAGTGAGGGACAGGTGCATCTGCAGCAGGAATCGATGATGCAATTTTTCGAAAATACGTTTCAGGAGGAGCCTTCAGTTATTATTCCCTCTGGATCGGACACAGTAATTGTAAAAGGAGAATCAATAGAAACTGAAGATACGTCCCAGGAAGATCTTATAGTTATTATTCCCTCTGCATCGGATGCTGTCAGATTATCGACAACAGTCCTTGATAATCTTTCTTTATCAGTCGTTCATGGCAATCCAAAATATGCTACGAACTGGAAATTTGGAGCTACCGTGCATACGGATTGGACAGGCGAGTCCAAGGTATTGTATACGGTTACTGCGGATTATTGATATTTTGCGGTTTTATGCGTTTTTTTTATATAATTATTGTATAAAAATTGGCACAGGTTGGACAGGCGACCGCCTGTTATCTTTAAAAGCACTCGAGTAATTAACCATAACAAATTTTAGTTTGTCCGACCTTTACTGTAAAAATAATGATTGATAGTTATCCAAAAAAACGCAATCTTCATCGGCCACCCCATATTTATTTAAATGATACAAACTATTTTGTCACCACAAAAACTTTCAACAACATAAAGTACTTTAATACCAATCACAAAAAGGAATTATTGTTTCATGTTTTCAGGAAGGCGGTGGATCGGTTTAATATAAAATTATACGGGTGGGTATTGCTTGACAATCATTACCATTTATTATTCTGGCTTAAGCGGGGATTGGATTTGCCAAAGTTTTTTCAGAATTTTCACAGCAATTCATCCCGACTATTAAATGCTAGTGATAAGACATACGGAAGGAAAATATGGCATCAATATCAGGATCACGGTATTCGTGATGAAAAAGATTTTTACACGCATTTAAATTATATCCACCATAATCCAGTAAAACATAAGTATGCAGAGAAGATGGAGGATTATAAATTTTCGAGTTATAGAGATTATCTGTTAGAATATGGGCAGGAGTGGGTAAATAGCTGCTTTGAGCAATATTCAATCATTGATTTTACTCAGGAACAGTAACACACTTTCGCCGCGCCCGCCTTTGTCAGAGGCAAAGCCGATGGCGTGCGGGTGTGTCCAACCTTCAATTTATTGGCATAGGTTGGACAGGCGATAGCCTGTTATCTTTAAACCCCTAACACACTCTCGTGTGTCCGATCAATATGACAAATTCATTCAACAAAACTTGGCTTATCGTAACACTGCTTTTTAATGGAGCGGCTATTATGGTATTGGAGATTCTCGGTACCAGGATTATTGCTCCATTTTTTGGGACCACACTCTATGTATGGACTGCGCTTATCGTGGTTACACTCGCTGCGCTTGCTTTAGGGTATTACTTTGGCGGACGGTTGGCTGATAAAAAACCTGTATGGAAGATTTTTTACTCGTTATTTTTCATTGTGAGCATTTTGTTTTTACTAATCCCATTGGTTGATACGTTTTTTCTAAAAATGACTAGCAGTTTGGGAATTATGTGGGGGCCGTTGGTGGCAGCTCTTCTGTTGTTTTTCCTGCCGCTCGGCGTATTAGGTATGGTTACGCCGTTTGCCGTACGGCTGCGGGCACACGCAGTTGAGCAGGTAGGCAGGACAGTGGGGAATTTGTACGCGATTTCGACCTCGGGTTCGATCGCTGGGGCGCTAGTTGTTGCATACTGTTTAATTCCAAATTTCAAGATTAGCGTAATTTTGTTCGGGAGCGCTGGTGTACTTTTCCTGCTTAGCGCGATATGGTTTTTAGCCAATAAAAAGGGGACTATTGCTACAGTTTCAGTACTATTAATTGGGGTTGTGCTGGTTCTTGCGCAGCCCGCAGAAAAGGCAGAAGCAAATGTTCTTGAACAGCAGCAGAGTTTTTATGGCGATATTACGGTGGAAATTATTTCTACGGATTTAACCTGCATAATCGTAAATAATATCCCCCAGAGTTGCTACAATCCTGATATGGATGGGTCTGCTTTTCCGTATACGCGGCTGATGGTTAGGGGACTGGAACAGATTGATGATCCTCAAAAAGTTTTAATTATTGGCGATGGCGGCGGATTAATCAGCCGCGAGATATTAAAAACATATGAGGTGGAAATTGATGCGGTTGATATTGATGAAAAAATATTTGAGTTAGGGAAAAAGTACCTACTTTTTGAAGATACGCTCCAAGTAAATAAAATCGTAGCTGATGGCAGAAAATTTTTGCAGGATTCAGCAGGTGGCTATGACGCTATCTTAATAGATGCCTTTAATGGCTCTACGCCGGTAATGCATCTGTACGTCAAAGAAATGTTTGAGCTGGCAAAAGAGAAAATGGCTCCTGACGGTGTACTGGCGCTGAACATATTTGGTTTTAATAGAGGAGAAGGATCAGAGGTTCTGGCCAGTATTTACAAGACATTAGGTAGTGTATTTGATGATGTATATGTTTCCCCAGCTGGTAATGCAAATAGTGAAGATAGGGGTTTTTATAATTACGTGCCATTTGCCAGCAATAGTAAACTAGAGAGAATTGGCCGGGTTTTTGAGCCCGAAGTAGCAGATACTACGCCGATAATCACTGATAATTATAATCCTCTGGAATATTATTCTTTGCCGGCCAGCGAAGAGTTAATTAATTGGTATGTTTTGGGCATTGACGAATAATAAGTAAGAAATTTAATGAATACTATCAGACAAACAAACAAAAAATTACTTATTATAAACTTATTATTAGTGTTTGCAATAATAATACTTTTAACTGATGGAATTAAGCCGGTTATGGCTGGCGGCAGCGAGGATCTGCAGCAGTACCACTATAATTTCCGTATAGATCAAGATGCCCTTAATGATGAAACAAACGGCTGGCTGGCAGCAGATGATAATCCATCCAGTGATCTGGTAAAGGGCACTACGTACCGTGTTCGCTTTACCATTTCACAAGAGGGCACCAAAAAATCACAAAAAACTGAAACCCTGCAGTACGGCACGAACGCAGACTGCACTTCTGGCTCGTGGACTGACGTGCCAGCTACGCCAGCAGCGGCCGAACATTTTGAAATGGTTACCTCTGGCCAGTATGCAGATGGTGATAACACCACCACCAGGTTACTAGGTGCAGCAGATCCTGAACCAACCTGGATAAATAGTTATGGTGTGGAGGATCCATCAAATACGGCTGGATCTGTGAAGTATGATGTTGATAAATTCAGTGAGATCGAGTATGCCTTTACCCCAACCGCTGATGCTACCGACGGTGCTACCTACTATATGAGGATGGATACTATTAATACCTATGCAGTATGTGCGCAGCTGTCATTGGAAACGCCGGCTGGGATTACTGTTTCCGGTGGGTGCTATACGGATGAAACCGAGGGCACTCCATGTACTGACGACGGGGGCAACGAGATCAAGGTGGCGGTCAACGGCGTGCCAGACGCTGGTGTTGACGCCGAAGTTGACGGGGGTTGGACCTTTGATATCAATGAGCCCTCTGGTGGAGATATCTTAACTTTTTTTATCGACGGGGAAACGACCGAAACCGAGGAAGCCACTACGGTTATCAAGTATGACGGAGATGGCGGGGATGTTACTAATGTGAAACTGTACCAGTCCCAGCTGGTTATTGGGGCGGATTCAGGCAGCGCCAATAGTGATCAAACCATATCAGTAGCCGACCTGAATACGGCCGGCAATGGTTATGAATGGAGTGATGATGATAACGTGCTTTACGATGTCACAGCCGGAGATGATCTGATCGTGGATTACAGTGACAACAAAACCGAGCAATTGTATATTATTTCCGGCGACACCTTTCGCCCAGCTTCCGGCGGCGGTTCTGACACTATTACCGAGAATCTGGAAATTGACGCGAGCGCAGCCATTACCGCTGATTCCAATGCTTTTAGCGTGTCTGGCAATTGGAATAATGATGGCACATTTACTGCTAATTCTTCAACTATTACCTTCACCGCCGCTGACGTTGACAACACCATCGACGGTGGTAGCGGTGCCACCTACAACAACCTGACTTTCATAGGATCTGACGGGTCCGGTACCTGGACAATGCAGAACGACGATTTTACCGTTTCCGGCACTATAGACGTGGACACCGCTGATATTTTGACCATTGATACCGGCCGTATTATAACCCACACCGGTGCGACCATGACGCTGGATGGGGATATCGTCGGAGCCGGTAGGCTACGATTTACCGACGCTTCAGGTGGACCAGGCGCAGGATTGGGTACTCTTAGTGCTATTACACGTTTTGATGCTAGTGCTGGAAATATAACTTCTACCACATTTGATGCGCGGACGTACAGTGGTTTGGTTGAAATTTTCTCAGATAATTCTGCTGGGGCTGCTCGATCAGTAGCCATGGCTAATGCTTCTTATACGCTTTCTGGCGCCACTTCCCATCTTTATGTTATTAATGATAGTGCCACTTGGACCCTTACTTTGGATGGCGCTTTGAATCCGACAGTAGCTGTTGGTGGTGACCTTGATTTTACTGGCTCTGGCGCTAGTTCAGAAATTATTACTTCTGGTACTGGAACTTGGACAGTGTCTGGCAATGTTAATTTTACTGATGGTACCTATACGGCCACATCCGGCAATACGCTGACCATGGATGGTACTGGCACACTGACATCCAATGCCCAGACTCTGCAAAATTTAACTCTCTCGGGCAGTAGTATTACGCTGGCTAATGCAACCCATACTATTGCTGGTAACCTTAATATGTCAGGGACAGTAAGTGCTGGAATGTCAACTATAACCATGACTGGCACCTCAAACAGCATTGCAGGCGGCGGCAATACCTTGAATATTTTAACCATTGACCCGTCTTCAGCCGGTACTATCACTTTGCAAACCAGTAATTTAACAGTTGGCAGTACTTTAACAGTAGCGGCTGGAGATGAGCTGGCCATAGATACTGTTTCCTTAACCCATACTGATTCCAGTGATGTGGCTGGCACTGGTGATATCACTGGCAGCGGCACTCTGATATTTACCAATGCTTCAGGCGGGCCAGGTACGACTATTACTACTTTAAGTTCAGCTGTTCGTTTTGATGCTTCTGGCGGTAATGTGGCTTCTACCACTTTTGACGCCAGGACCTATAGTGGTCGGGTAGAAGCGTATGCCGATAATACAGCTGGAGCTGCTCGTTCTGTGGCTTTTGCGGCCAGTACGTATACTATTTCCGGGGCTAGTTCGCATCTATATTTGAAAAATGATAACGATACGCATATTTTAACTCTGGACGGCTCAAATAATCCTACAGTAAACATTGGCGGAGATCTTGATTTTACTGGTACTGGTGCTAGTTCAGAAGCAATAACCACTGGTACTGGCACTTGGACAGTATCTGGTAATATTGATTTTACCGATGGTAGCGTAACATTCACTGACACTAACACTTTTCAGGTAAACGGCTCTTCCAAGACAATAACTTCTAATGGTAATAGTTTTGAAAATCTTTCTGTCACTGGCACTGGTGATGTTTCAAATCTAGATCAGCTGGCTGTGACTGAAGATTTTAGTATTGGGGCTACTGCTAACTTTTCACATGGTAGCAACGTTGATTTTATTGCTACTGGAGAAGGGGAAACCGCCTTTGTTATTGCTAACGGTGGCACATGGGATGCCTCTGGAGCCGGTACTGGCAAGCTTATTCTGGATGGTACCTTAGATGACCAGTGGTTTGATGACCAAACTGATCCGGGTGAGCAGAATATGGGTAATGTGCAAATTGGCCAGAGTCCGGGTGTAACGAAGCTGAAAGCCGATTTTGCCGCAGCCAACTTAACTATAGCTACAGGAGATACGTTTGAAACGCACGGCTGGGAAGTTGATATTGCTGGCGCAATTGATTGCCAGGGAACTTGTCATTTTGATCTTGAAGATGATGTGCCAAACAACGAAGGGGATGGCACGATAGTAACTTTTGGCGGTAACTGGACTATGTCAGCTACTGGCACCCTTACCCCTTCAAATGATTCACGCGTAGAGCCGGACGGTACTGCTGACCAGACCGTGGCCACTGGCGGCAAAGCGTTTTGGGATTTTTATTCAAACAATGGTGCAGCGTTGGATGCAAATGATGATGTTATTGTTTCAGCCGCTTTTGATGTGGACGGAGCGCTGACCGTGAATGACGGCGAGCTTGATTTAAATACCAATAATCCAGCTACAGATGTAGAGGGAGATGTCGTCATAAATGTTGGAGGCGAATTGAGCGCTCCAAGCTCGTTAAATGCAGCCGGCATTTGGAACAATAATGGCACCTTTACGAAAAATTCTAGTACTGTCACTTTTGATTCAGATGACGCAGCGACTATTGATGCTGGTACTGGAAATTTTAACATAGTAGTTTTTAATAACGCTGCAGGTAGCTGGACTATTCAGAATGACAACATGACAACCGACGGTAATTTAACTTTGACTGCGGCTAACGCTTTTAATTTAGAAGCAGCCAGAACTTTGGAAGTAAAAGGTGATTTTACGCTCACAGTAGTAGACGCTGTTACTACTTGGGGGGCTGGTTCCACCCTGTACCTCAATGGTTCAGGAGGTATGTATAATATTAATACTAAGACGCACCTCGGCGATACCTTCATTATCCTGCGTATCGGGGCATCAGAGGACATTGCCATGTGGGATTCAGATGCCACTACCTTTACTATAGATGCGGGCGGTTGCTTGTTTTCCCAGGACCACGCTGCTGCGGCTGGCCGGCTCAATATCTACGGCACCTGTAATTCCCGCGCTAATGAGTACTGGAGTTATGCCAAGGAATTTGAAGACGGCGCGGTTGTAGCCAGGCAGGCAGACGTACGCTTTGCAGACGGAGCGTCGCTGACCGTTGATAACGGCGAAACCCTTGAAATTACAGGCCAAAATGCCGGGGCTAACCGCAGTTTAGTCACTAATCAGGGCGCTGGAAACTACGGTCTGACCATAGACGGTACTATAAATGCCCAGTATTATAACTTTGATTATATGGATGATTCCGGCCTTAATATCACCGCTACAGCCACGGTAACAGAGCTGGCTGACGGTAATTTTGATAATGCCAAAGCCGGGGCCGCTTCCAGCTATATTACTGTTACTGGCATCAACTCAACTAAAGAGTTTCGCAACTGTGTATTTGATGATAATGGAGACGGTGCGGATCTAGATGTGGATTATAACGTCAATGCTGATGGCGCTAATATACTTTGGAAATTTTTGATGTGGGACGGCAATAAAGGCGGTGAGAGTTTTGACAATGAGGCCAACAGTGCGATCGTGGACTGGAGTGAAAATTTATCTTTTTCCCTTAGCGCCAACGTTATGAACTTAGGTGTTATAAATACTCTTGTTGTTGGCAGCGATAGTCATAACTTGACTGTTACTACTAATGCTGTTAATGGCTATACCTGCAGTGCGGTAGAAGATGGTAATATCCGTAATGGCGCTAATGACATTAATGACGTAGCTGATAATACAGTTACGGCAGGCAGCGAAGAGTACGGAATCAGTTGCGTTGGAGCAGACTGCCAGCTCGGTGGTCATGATGTGGCAGTCACGGGTGCGCCGCTCACCGTGGCTTCCAATGTTGGAAGGGTTACCGCCAGCGTTTCTGCTATTACGTATGAAGCTGCTGCCGATGCGTTAACAGTTGGCACTACGTTTTCGCATATTGTCACGTATACTTGCGCCGGTGATTTTTAAAAAGGTTAAACAATGAACAAACCGTGTGTGCAAGAATATAGACTGTTTTTTCAAATGGGAGTATAATGACTTGTACGTATTGACCCTACCTTAAAAATATGCTACAATAAATACATGAAGGGTATAAACATATGTAAAGCTGGTTTTTATATCAGCGAATTTTAACTAATAAAGAGGGGTAAAATGGAGAAAAAAATAAAAATTAGAAATTATTCACATTCTTTCCACATGTTTGGTAATTCCGGAAAACGGTGGTTTTTTAGTAATTGGAAGAAAATTGCAGCGTTTGTCAGTATTGTTGCCCTTGTTGTAGTAACCGGTGGAATATACCCGCCAACACATAAAGCAGAAGCAGCTGGCCTTGATGTTATCACTACTACTTTATCCGCTACCGGAGCTGGTGCTGAATCTAAAATCAGTGTTGTATTTACGCCAGGAGCCCAATTAACTGATAATGAAACAATCCTTGTTTACATTGGTGAAAATTCAGGTGGTGATCCTTGGGTTGATACAGACGTTACCATAGATTCTACTGATGTAATTTGTTCTCAAGGCGCTACTAATTGGGATGGCTATGTGCAAACTGATGCAACAGCAACCACGCCGGTAACGTTCGGTTGTACTGTAAACGGAGCTGGAGAAGCCGGAGCAGTAACCATAACTTTAGGGGATGGCGCTGGCGATGATATGTATAATCCAGCCGGAGCAGATATATATAACGTAGCAGTGGTAACAACTGATGATTCTGGTGCTGGTGTTGCCTATGTCGGTGACGCTAATAAGGTTGATGTTTCCGTAACTGTCTTGTCCAATCTTTCCATGATTTTAGATAATGCTGATGGCACGTACTGTACTGGTTCGCCAGTAGTAACCTGTAACCTAGGTACTGTGCTGACCACAACGGTGGTTACTGGTAGCTATGATATTAACTTGGGTACCAACGCTGCAAACGGCGCCACAGTACAAATCGCCGAAAATCAAGATTTGGGGACTATTGATGATTTTGTTGAAGATAGTGGTGCGATAGCGGCTGGCACTGAGGAATACGGCGTTTCTGTATCAGAAGATGGCGCATGGACTTTTGCTGGTAATTACACTGATAATGATACGCCAATAGCAGCCGGTCCTACTAATCTGGCTACTACAGCCGCGGCTATAGCAGAAACAGGGGATGATATTACCGTCACCCACAAGGTGGCTATTGATTCCACAACAGCATCGGGATCACACTCCCATACCGTAACCTATACTGCCTCAGCTGATTTCTAAATTAAAATTCAATTATACTATTTTAAAGCCCCCTTATTGAGGGGGCTTTTTTGATTGGTTATTAATAAATATTCTTCTGTCATTCTGACTCTTGTCTCGGCTAATACACATTCGTCATTCCGAGCATAGTCGAGGAATCTTGGTTAAAAAGTAATATAGTATTTTAAGGGTAGACAAGGCCTTTGTGCCTTGTCTGATGAGTCGAGGCAGAAACGCCCCGCCTATCAAGAAATTAGAGGAGTATAGCTTTTTGTCATTGCGAGGGAGCTAAAGGCGACCGAAGCAATCTCAAAGAAGTTACTGTTTTTCAGATTGCTTCGCTGGTGTCGCAATGACAATGAGTGTGAAATAGAAGATTTTTGTATCTACACACCATAAGTATTGTGTAGAATTGGGTAATTATGTATAATAATACATATGGCAGGGAATAAAAACAAACATATTTTTTCAAAATATTGTATGTTACCAGTGGCTGGAATAACAGGTTTTTTTATTGTGGCAATATTATTTGCTACTCCGGTTCAGGCTGTGACAATCTCCCAGATTAACGTTGAGCTAGTGCTCAGGCCCGGTGAAACCATCGAGCAGCTGGTACAGCTGTACGACGAATCATTTACAGGAGCTACAGTCTATCCGGTGGTATATAATTTTACAGCAGATCCTGATAGTGAGGGGTCAGCACTTATATTGACCGATCCAAAAGATCTAAAACCTGATCGCGCCTGGGTCCAGTGGAGCAAAGAAGAGATCGTGGCAGCGAATGTTGTTGAAGGTGAGGAGGGTGTAGATGTAGAAGCTGATGAGGATATAGAAGGAGGGTCTGACGAGGATGCAGAGGAAGAAACAGAACTGGGTTATGGCCAAGAAGATGTGGCACTAAAGTTGCCTGTCGAGGGGACACTTTATGATTTCCCCTACCGCATTGAGGTTCCTCAAGACGCTGAGCCCGGTACACACCTTATCTCGTTGGTATTTCAGCTTAAGCCCGCGGAACAAATTGATTCAGTGGGGTCGGCCGTATACATTGGTTCTAACGTAGCTACGAATATTTTTGTTAAAGTTTTAGGTGCCACGATTGATGATATAGATGTTGAATTCAAATCGGGTGTTTTTACTAACAAGGAGCCTAACATCCCAGCATCCGAGCGTAAGGATTCTTTTGTCGAAAAACGTTTTTTTCTCAAGCCTCCGGTTGATTTTCTGGTAACGGTTGATAATCAAGGAAATACTCACCAAAAGCCGGATGGTAATATTAAAATAGTCAATGATTTGTGGGGTTCCAGGACAGAGGAGATCCAGGTCAATGAAGTCAATAAAATCGTTTTACCTGGTACTAATAGGACATTTGAGGTGGAGGGCTATGGCCAGGGTTTTATGTTTGGTAAATATCGGGCCAAGATTACTCTGCTTTATGGCGATCCTTTAAAGCCAGTACAAAAGGAAATAGCTTTTTGGATAGTGCCGCTGGTTGAAATTTTGATAGTGTCGGCGGCGATACTACCGCTTATCATCATTATTATCATTATCCGTAAATTACGGAAAAAGAAGCGATTGCGCAAGGAAAAAGAAAAAGAAGAGGAAATGCGCCAAAAGATTATCGAGGATCTGAAGGGTGGAAAAGGCAGTAAAAAGACTGATGAACCTGAGCGTAGCAAGGGCCACAAAGATAAAAGCGGCATTCAAAAAAACAAGAAATCAGTGCCGGAGAATACCAGGAAGACCAAGAAGTAACAAATTCGGAATAATTGTAAAACTAGTAATTATGTCCAGTAAACAAGAGGCGAAAGACGCCCTGCAGAGTAAATTCATTTCTGAAGCGGCACATAAATTGAAAGGCCCACTAACGACTATCAATTTATATACGGAAGCGCTGTTATCGGGAAGTGTGGGGGAACTGAATCAGGAGCAAAAAGAATATATTCAGGAAGTGCATGATGCAAGCAGAAAAATGGTTGTACATATAAAAACGTTGCGAAAGAAACTCAACATACCAATGAAGTAATAATATAATTCGCTTCATACGTTATGGCAGAGCAAAAAAAAATATTAATAGTTGAAGATGATAAAGCGGTCCGATCAATACTCCGTAATGAGCTCAAGAGATTGGAATACGCGGTTTTTGAAGCGGAAAACGGTGAGGCGGCAGTAGCCCTTGCATTGATTGAGCATCCGGATCTTATACTTTTGGATGTTGTTATGCCCAAGATGTATGGGACGGAAATGCTTCGTAAGCTGCAGGAAGACATGTGGGGTAAAACAGTGCCTGTTGTGCTACTCACGAATTATGCTGATGATCCGGAAGTGATTCAAGCTGTGAAAGAAGGCCGATGCCATGTATTAAGTAAGGCTGATACAAAGCTGGATGATATTATAAAAAAGGTGCACGAAAAGATCGGAGGATAGTCTGATTTTTTTTCGTAGTAAATTTATAACCAGCTTTTTAGAGTCCAAAAAATGTCAGAGAAGCAGTACACAAAAAAACAATTTTGATAATTGAAGGCGATTCAGTGTTATCGTGGGTCTTGGTAAAAAAATTTATGACCGAAGGTTTTGATGTACCTCAAGCAAAGAATGGGTAAGAGGGACTTCAATCAGCATTGGATAATCATCCGGATCTTATTTTACTTGATATTGTCATGCCAAAAATGGGTGGCCTTTCAGTTTTGAAACAGTTACGAGTACATCAATGTGGAAGCAGCGTGCCGATTATTGTCTTAACGAACCTGAGCAGTGTAGTAGTTGACCAAGAAGTGCAAGATGATGTGAGTGAGTACTTGGTAAAGGATTTGACCGAGATCATGACAAAAGTAAAAGAAGTTTTAAAATTAAGATAATATTTTATGGATGACAAAAAAACAATATTGCTGATAGAAGACGATCAAATGTTGTTACGTCTTCTTGTAAAAAGTTTTAAAAATGTTGGATTTATCGTCCTGACAGCGGATAATGGCAAGGATGGCATTGAAGTTGCTTCAAAGAAGCAGCCTGATATTATTGTACTGGATATAATTCTGCCGCAGGTCGATGGTGTTACTGTGTACAAGGCATTGCAAGCGGCAAAAGCACCGATTGTGGTTTGGACCAATCTGGCACAAAAAGAAGTTGAGGCTGCGATTGGGGAGCCGGGCATTGATTATTTGGCAAAAGCAGAATGTTCACTGGAAAGGCTCGTAACACATATTCAGGAAATTGTTGAAAAATAGTGCTAGGGAACTGAGATACTTTATATGCCGAAATCGTTGTAGGCTTGTTTATTGTCTTTACAAAACGTGAAAAATGTGTTACAATTAAAATAATAACAAGTCATAAGGACCAATTTTATGTCAGAAAATATTTTAGTTGCGACACTAAAATATATTGCTATTGAGATAATTTGGGATATAATTTATTTTCCGATTTGGTGGTATTCAAAAGGACTTGTACGTGTCTATCGATACTGTATCAATAGTGCAATATTTCATTTGACAAGGCGAGTAGCGCTCGGCATATGGCTCCGGAGCATGTTTAAGCCAATGTATGGTGACTATACCAAAGAAGGTAGAATCATCAGCATTTTCATGCGACTCATTGTATTGATCTGGAAACTCATTTCAACAGTATTGTGGTTCATTGTTTTATTTATACTTTTTGTTGCGTGGGTTATCCTTCCAGTTGTTATCGTATATTTTATTCTTTATCAATTATTCGAAGTGCCACTACCTTTTATTAGTGGTTAATTTTTAGTTATGCCGGAAGAGACAGGTAAACATTTTATTTTTTTGGATTGTCCTGTTTGTCGTGGTAGTGGAAGGGATGAAACCGGTACATGCGATCGATGCAAAGAGCGTGGTTTGTACGCATGGCTTGAGGGCGATATTTTATCGTGGGGAAAAAAGATCGATACACTTCATATTTTTGAAGAGGAAATCGAACGAGCGGTTAAAGTGATGATCAACGGCTTTTTAATATTTTTTGGTGTTATTGGACTGATCGCGCTGTTTATCTCTATCCTGAAATTTACACAGGACGAGATGAACATTCTTGAGTTTTTTCAGCTTCGGAGTGGGCTCTTGGGAATTTTTGCGATTACATTACTTACTGATCTTTATGCGTATTACCGAATGCAACGCGAATCATTGATGGAACGCAATGTACGACAGCGTAAGTTTGAAACAGTAGTTACAAATGAAGACCCTATAACACTTTTTGAACGGGCAGTGGCCGCTGATCCAAAAGTAATTATCGAGATATCGGATACGTTTACTGTAGAATCAAACCAGGCAGTTGAACGAGCATGGCAGCTTGCGCGTAAATTTAAACACGCTGAAACAACGCCGCTACACCTTTTGGCAACGGTTTTGAAATATTCACAGGTTCGCGTAGTGCTAGCCCGGCTTGGTTTGAATGGCACGGAGCTATTGCAAAAGATATCGCGTGCGTTACATCGATTGCCTACGCAAGATGGTAGCGAAGCTCCGCTCTCGCTCGCGTTTAAAAAATCTCTGCTGGGCGCGTATGCAGCGGCGTATACTTCACGACAAGAGCGAGTTGCAGTGCAGCATCTTTTACTCTCAATCGTTTCTGTAGATGAAACTTCAAAGGATATTTTTTATGATATGGAAGTGGAATTTGAGCAAGTCGTCAATGTGGTTGAGTGGGTTAATATCCAGCATCGTCTTTCAGAGCAATGGAGGAAGTGGCGCAGCAAGGCAGTATACAAATCAAAAGGCCCGATGAATAAGGCAATGACGTCTCAGGCTACACCGCTTTTGGATCGTTTTAGCAGGGATCTGACTTCATTGGCACGTCAGGGCGCGCTGGCACCATGTATTGGACGCGATAAGGAACTTGAAGCAACGCTCCGGATTATTGAAGGCGGCAAAAATGTGATTTTGGTCGGTAACCCTGGCGTAGGAAAGTCGAGCATTATTAATGGTATTGCAGAGTTGATGGCCTCAGAAGAGGTGCCCGAAGTGTTACAGGACAAACGATTTGTCAGTCTCTCGGTAGCGTCGCTGGTTGGTGCGGCAGGCCGCCAAGGAGAACTTGAGGGAGTTTTGCTGCAATTGATTAATGAGATTGTACGATCGGGCAATATTGTATTATTTATTGACAATATCCAGAACATGGTCGGCGTCTCTACGCAAGGTGCGGAGAATCTTGATATTTCTGATATTTTGGCAAGCGCTTTGCAGAAACGACTTTTTTATTGTATCGCAACGACCAATCCATTGGATAATCGGCGGTATATTGAGACATCCAGTTCACTGACGTCTGTATTTCAGAACGTAAAAGTCGATGAACTTGATACCAATGGCACGATTCGTGTTCTTGAAGGCAAGGCAGGTTCTGTTGAGGCGCGAAATCAGGTGTACTTTTCTTATAATGCACTTGAGCGCGCTGTAAACTTGACTAACCGTTATATTCAGGATCGATTTCAGCCAGAAAAGGCAATCGCAATTCTTGATGAAGTTGGAGTATATACACGACGCAAAAAAGGAAAAGGATCAGTAGTGAGCGGTGAAGACGTCGCCGAGGTGATTTCTACCAAGACTAATGTGCCGGTAACAAAAATTACAGAAAAGGAGACCGAAAAACTTCTTAACCTTGAAAAAAGGATTCATCAGCGAATGGTCAACCAGGAGGAGGCAGTAAACGCTGTGTCAACAGCATTGCGGCGCGCGCGCGCAGAATTACGCGACATTGGACGACCAATTGTTAATTTGTTGTTTTTGGGCCCAACTGGTGTTGGTAAGACGGAACTTGCAAAGACTGTTGCAGAGGTGTACTTTGGCTCCGAAGATACTATGATCCGTCTTGATATGTCAGAGTATCAGGAAAAGTCTTCGATTAACCGTTTGATCGGCGCGCCACCCGGAGTAGGTGCGGCTGCAGGAGGGCATCTTACTGAGGCAGTGCGCGCGCAGCCTTTTTCACTACTTCTGCTTGATGAAATGGAAAAAGCTCATCCAGATATTTTAAATATATTTCTGCAAGTTATGGATGACGGACGGTTGACTGACACGACCGGCAGAACTGTTGATTTTACTAACGTGATTTTGATAGCAACGTCCAACGCAGGCACGTCACTCATTCAGGAGCGGATCAAAGAAAATGTGCCGGTTGAGAAAATCAAAGATGAGTTGATTAATAAAGAACTTAAGCCGTATTATCGGCCTGAGTTTCTCAATCGTTTTGATAATATCGTTGTATTCAAACCACTCTCATTTGAGCATATCTTACAAATTGTAGATCTTATGCTCAATAAGGTTGCGGTTCGGTTGGCCGCCAAAGGTATCCAGCTCGAGTCTACCAAAGAAGCTAAAGAAGAACTGGCGCGCGAAGGGTTTGATCCGATCTTTGGCGCACGTCCTTTGCGTCGCGCAATTCAGGATCGTGTAGACAATGCGCTTGCGAATTATTTGCTACAAGGGAAGATAGGACGCAGGGACGTTGCGATATTAGAAACTGGAGGAAAAATTTCAGTACGACAGGCGCCGCTATTATAATTTGGTAGTAATAAAAAAACCGTTTACGGATTTACTGATAACGGTTTTTTTATTATGTTATGTTGAAACGTTTCGCGAAGTTGAAAAAATTCCTTATACTATTGCCCACGAGAGTAAAATTACCACAAGGCCAATGATTGCGGCTTTCAATACTCCTTTTGCTTTGGTAATACGCTCTTCGTTACCAGCTGCGGTCATCCACGTAAATCCACCATAGATAATCATCACAACAGCAATCAGGCCGAGCATGCCGAGCGCCCATTGAATAATATTCATCGTGACATCAACAGGAGATTTATCGGTCAGTTTGGTCGCTTTTTTAATATTGCCATTTGGATCAAACTGAACACCCTGAAAATCAGGGTCTTGGGCGAAAATTGTCTTGGAATAAAAGATAAGGCCCATGCTCAATACAGCAATCCATCCAACAGTCTTTAAGGTTAGTTTTTGTAACTGTTTTTTCATAGATAATCATAGTATAGCACTTTTTTGCAGTTATACAAGGTCAATAAGGACAATTGGCGATCGTTGCGAAGATCATGATAAATCGTTATACTGACTGTATATTTATGGAACAGCAAACAACAATGGAAAAGCTTATCTCGCTCTGCAAACGGCGTGGTTTTATTTTTCAGTCAGGAGAGCAGTATGGCGGCCTGCAGGGTTTTTGGGATTTCGGGCCTTTGGGTGTTGAGCTAAAAAACAATATCAAAAAGGCATGGTGGAAACGATTTGTTCAGGAACGCGATGATATAGTCGGCCTTGATTCGGCAATTATAACTAATCCAACAGTGTGGGAAAAGAGCGGGCATATTGCGGGGTTTTCAGATAAACTTATTGAATGTAAAAAATGCCATCAACGTTTTAATCAGGCTGATTTTTTAAATGAGCCGGGTGTATTAAAATGTCCATATTGTCAGAGTGATGATTTGGCCAAGCCGAAGGATTTTAACACTATGTTCAAAACCTTTGTTGGTGCTACTGAGGATACTGCTTCTGTTGCATATCTCCGTCCGGAAACAGCGCAGAGCATTTTTGTAAACTTCAATACTATTCGCCAGGCAATGCGGCTCAAAGTGCCGTTTGGGATCGCGCAGATCGGTAAGGCGTTTCGCAATGAGATAACACCAGGGAATTTTATTTTCCGCTCGCGTGAATTTGAACAAATGGAGATTGAGTTTTTTGTTGATCCAAAAGAGGATAGTAAGTATTTCAAAGAATGGGTAGACGCAAGCTACCAATGGTTTCTTGATTTGGGAATCCAGAAAAGCAATATCCGGAAATATACACAAAAGGGAAAAGAGCTTGCCCATTATGCAAAAGAAACAATTGATATAGAATACAAATTTCCGTTTTCCTCCAAAGGCGGATCCGCCTCTGGTGGAGACAAAGGCTTTGCAGAGCTGATGGGGATTTCAAACAGGACTGATTATGATCTCAAAGCGCACAATCAGTCATACCGTGATGAAATTACCAAACAGGAATTTGTTCCGTACGTTATTGAGCCATCAGCCGGTGTTGACCGCGCAGCGCTTGCGTTCCTTCTTAATGCGTATGAAGAAATCAAAGGCGGCAGAACAACGACTACGCAGAGCAATAAGGAGCAAGAGGTAGTGCTGAGTCTACATAAGGAGCTTGCACCATTCAAAGCAGCTGTGCTTCCGTTATCAAAAAAAACAGAAGTGAGCAAACCAGCCCAGGAGATTTTTCATGAGCTTCAGAAACATTTTATGGTAGTATATGACGACATCGCATCCATCGGCCGGCGGTACCGGAGGCAGGACGAGATCGGAACTCCATTTTGCATTACGTATGATTTTGACAGCATTGAGGATAAAAAAGTAACCGTACGTGATCGAGATACGATGGAGCAGGAGCGGGTGGCTATAGAAAAACTGCAAGCATACCTGGCTAATAAATTACAATAATAGAGGAGCAACACAAAGTGTAGGTGCCCCCTCCGCTGTCGGGGGAGATTCTTACGTCGGTCGCTCACGCTCACTCCTCAGAATGACAAAAGCAAATCATGTTTAAACAGTACACACTAGCAAATGGCTTGCGGGTAGTTCTGGCGCCACTGCATGGAACGAAAAGCAGTGATGGTTTTAGTGTTGGTAAAGGT
>CAZBNI010000005.1:0-20030 GCA_964493105.1 uncultured Gammaproteobacteria bacterium | reverse complement strand
TCCGATCTCTCATCCTGATTAAAACTCGCAAGTTTACTGTTGATATTTGAAAGTAATTGCTCGGTTACCTGTAGTTTTTGGCTAAGCGTTTTCTCCTCTGTTTCAATATCAGTAGCACGCTCACCAGTTGATTTTTCCGAGCCAAGGCGGGATAAATCTTTTTGAATTTTGTCGTATTCTGCCTCAAAGCTAGCAAGAGTTTTTTGATTGGTTGATTCACGCTCCTTACTGACCTGTAGCTTAACCTTGATGTCATTTACGTTTTGTACGAGTTTGTCTTTTTGTGATAAGAGTGTGCGTAAAGTGTCCTGCAGCGTTATGACTTCATGTGGATTGCCATCTTTCGCGCCACCCAGTCGATGGTCGAGCTGAGCGAGTTCGCTTGTTATTGTTTTTGTTTCTGCTTTGAGCGTGCGCAGTTCCTCGACTTCGTGGATATTTTCAATTTGTGCTAATAGTTTTTTCTGACGATCGTATATGCGTTTAATCTCCTCTGCAATTTCTGGAAGGGCAATAGATTTTTTATTTGCGAGTTTTTCTTTAGCAATATCTAGCTTGGTATTGAGCTCATGGATGTTCTGTGTGATACTATCCAGTTGTTTTTCCTGACCCGTAAGTTGTTGCGAATAGTTTTCTATCCGCGTGCTTTCCTCACTGAGCGAGCGTTTTGCTGATTCAGTACTGTTTTTAAGCTGTTCGCGCTTACGTTCGAGCCACACAAGGTCAAAGTCACCGTGCTGTTCATGCTCAGACTCCCTTCTGCCTTTCAGTACGGCTTGTTCCTTGAGGAGCCGATTTTTTTCAGCCGTAGATGTGTTATACTCGTGCTGTAATTGTTGAAATGTTTCTTGTCGGGAAGTGCCCAGTGCAAGTTGCTGCATTTTTTTTTGAATTTCGTCGAGCTCTTTTTGCGTACGTTGTAGCGTGTGGCTCGTATCATGTTTTTTGCCGTCCTGTACTTCGTGCTGTGTTTTTAGATCATGCCACAATCCGCCATAGTATGTGTGTTGGATTTCTTTGAGTTCTTTCTTTACTTCCTCGCGACGCTTGAGCCTGTTAACCTGTCTGGTGAGGGAACGTAGCCGTGGTTCGATTTCTTGGATCAAGAGCTCTGCCTGGCGTAGGTTGTCTTTTGTTAGCGAGAGTTTGTTTTCAGCCTGGTCTTTTTTAATCTGGAATTGTCGGACACCGGCAGCCTCATCAAAGAATTCTTTTCGTTGGGTAGGTGTTGCTCCCAGAAAGAGGTCAATTGTACCCTGTCCGATAATGCTGTATGAACGTTGGCCAAAATTGGATTTTGCCAAGAGCATCAGGATATCCTGAAGCCGTACCTTAGTTTTATTGATATAATACTCCCCATTTCCATCTCGGTAGAGCCTGCGAGAAATCACGATTTCTTCGTAGTCAACAGGCGCTTTTCGATCCTCGTTATCCAAATGCAAATCAACCTGACAAAAGCCAAGTCGTGTTTTTTTATCTGAGCCGGCGAATATGACATCGCCTGATTTTTTGCCGCGGAGCGTTTTAAGGCTTTGTTCACCTAATACCCAACGTACAGCATCAGCAATATTTGATTTTCCGGAGCCATTTGGACCCACAACCGCAGTTACTCCTGGCGTAAATTCCAGTTCAGTTTTGGTTGCAAATGACTTGAATCCCTGAATCCCGAGTTTTTTGAGATACATGTATTTAAAAAATTTATAAAGGATATTACCTCCCTCTTAAAAAAAAATTGTACCATAAAAGATGTCTTTTTGCAAAAGAAAAATCCCCTCCGATCGAAATCAGAGTGGAGCTTATTTTCATTATCAATCGAATTCGGATAAAAGATATAGAAATCCGATTGTAAAGATCCCAGCGCCAAGGCAAATTTTAATGCCGATCCCGCGCTTGAGCTTTATGAATATCCCGTGGCTTTGGGTCTGATATCCTAAAATGGATATACGAACCATGTTGGTACGTTCCATTTTGCAATTCTTCATGCAATGATACAATAGAATCAATCAAGTGGCGTGAGTATTCCCGCACATCCCGTTTTGCTCGTTTGCCAGGCAGAAACTCTCGCCACGCTTCAAGCAAGTTTTCAATTGATAGTAACTCTTCAAATGTATGTCGCATTCGCATAAACAGTCAGTAAAGGTCACCCCCCCTCAGATTTTGGGGGCGATATTCCTATTGTACAGAAACTTGTTGCGGGATATAAGGTTTGGCATCACGGACTGCAAAACCTGCCTCGGCTTTCACGGTACACACTTGGTGCAAAGATAGACACGCTGTATCGCGACACCCTTGAACTCCTGCTTCTCGCCGGATACGACCAAAGGGAAAGAAAACTGGCTGTCCTGGAACGCGCGTCTACCAAGCTTGATGCGCTCAAATTCTTTTTGCAGACCGCATGGGAATTGAAAGTGATAGATTCGAAGAAATACAATCTACTTGCTACACCACTGGTCGAGATTGGAAAGATGCTCGGCGGGTGGAGGAAACAGCTTGATAAACAAAACCATCCTCGATAAAGGCGGATTCTGGTATTGAAGCCAGTTGCGGACGGCAGCGAAACGACAGACGCCGTCCCAGCCACTGTCGATCCAGTTCAAGTTCAGCTTGCGGTTCGTATCGTTCCTGTTGAGGTACGGGACGTTCCGGTCGCCGTTCGGGTTCTGCCAGACAGACGAGGTAAAACCGTCGTATTGTGCACTATGCCATCCATTCCACCGCCCTCTGACTCGCCTCGCTGCGCGAGTCGCAGCGGGTTATTCTTAAGGCTGTATCGTATTTGGGGTCTTTTAAGCCCACCAGCACACTGCACCAAGTAGCTTCATTTTAAGATACGGGATACGCATGCTACCGTATGGCTTTGCCATACTGGTATTCCGGCAATGATCCGCGTTCTAGATTTCGACCGCCTGCAAGCGTACCCGCAAGCTGTTCCATCTACTTTCCTTTTTAAGCATACCATAATTAAAAAACCCCTGTGCGAACTTGCGTTCACACAGGGGAAATATCCAAGAGACTAGTCAAGCCCCAAGCGTTCAAGCAACCAAGTGTCTGCTACTTGCGGACGGCAGCGAAACGACAGACGCCGTCCCAGCCACTGTCGATCCAGCGCAAGCACAGCTTGCGGCACGCACCGTCCCTGCCGAGGTACGGGACGATCCGGTCGCCGTACGGGCCCTGCCAGACAGAGCCGAGCGCTATGACCGGGAACTCTCTTTGCTTTTCAGGGTACTTCTCACCGATGGCAAGCAATTCCTGAAGATCAGCTGGTCGCAGGTTGCGCTTGTCAAGTTCTTTGAGTACTTTATTGGTACTCATTGACTTGTCGAAGTGGACGAGAATGATCTCGGTCCCTACGCTTCCTTTGCCAGTGGGTTTGAAGTTCTTGTCGTTGATGCTGTTATCTGACCAGTCGTACTTGTCGGCTTTGACGCCATCAACGATTGAACGGTCGCGGTCGACGGTGACGGTGAGGACTTCGTCGATGTCTGTAATAGTACAGTCGTATGGATTTTTCTTTTTGAGGAAACGATCCAGTTGACCCAGCGTAATCTTGCCGTGCTGGAGTTTGTGGTTCAAGTCTGCCAACATGCCAAGGACGTTCCCCGGCACATCACCGATCTGCTCTTTCTTAGCCATGATCAGCTCCTTTGTTTGTGGTATGTACCTATTCAATCACCGTGATTGAATAGTAGAAATACCGGTTTGAGAACAGTCCTCTACAGGCATAGTTTAGAGGCTTTTCAGAGAGCTGTTCTCAAGAGGAGTGACGGTTAGCCTGCGCCGCCATAGGCGTGGGCTTGGTTTCGCTTGGATTTAAAAGGGACAGATTAACGAGTCAGACTATCACGATTTGGGGATTTTGTCAATGTTATGTACGGTTTAGGGGTTACGGTGTTCACTATTTAATATATAAGAAATATATGAGATATCAAAACCCCTATTTAAAAACCCTCAGGTTTCGCTGGTATCGCCTGGTCGAGCGTGAAAAGTATCCCGTTGAACGCGTCTGCCAACTTTACGGCATTCCTAAGAAAACATATTACAAATGGTATAAACGGGATCACGGATTTAACCTTTCCTCTTACCATAGCTGATTGCCTAACCGTAAAACCAAGCTGATTCGAGAAATAAAAGGATTTATTGAAAAAACAAAACTTTTAAGACTAATTACGGGCCACTGAAGATGAAATTTGCTGTTAAAAGAATGTTTAATATAGATGTTTCCTCAACCATTATTTACCGTTATTACAAAAGACATATGCTGATTAGGAAGCCACAGAAGAAGATAGCTTGGTATCAACCGATGAAGAAAAACTTCTGATTTTAAGGCCTGGAGAAGGAGTTCAGTTGGATGTAAAGTATGTATACCCCGAAGGTAAGCGCCAATATCAGTTTTCAGTCCTCGACCCATATACTAAACGCTATTATTGCATGATTTTCAATACCCGCGAGAGTAACAATGCTATTATTTCATTTCGTGGGGCAGAACAGTGTTTTGGCTTCAAACTACGGTCAGTACAGACCGATAATGGCTCTGAATTCCGCTGTAACTTCCACGCCTGGCTTACTAAACATGATATCCCCCACTACTTCATTCCTAAACACTCACCTTATTGGAACGCTGAAGTGGAACGGGCGCATAAAACCGTAGATGACGAATACTACCACAATCCATTTAATTCATGGAAAACACTTAGCGCCTGGTTACATTATTACAACACCGAACGCTTACATCAATCACTTAATGGATTAACTCCGCTGGAAAAAACCCTAAAAAGCGTCACCCTTGACTGTTAACCGTACAGGGTAAAGAAAAACCGTCGACAGTGGCATGTGGCGACGGTTGGGTTATATAACCCTAGCAATGCGTAATGCAATAAGCATAAGTATTGCTCCTATTATGAGAATGAGCGGGAAGCTGATTGCCATCCCAAAGCGCTTATGGCGTTTGAAAACGCCAAATAGAGTGATAACTCGTGATTTCTCGGGCCAACTAGTTCCTTTCCCTCCTTGCGTTGTAAACATGTGAAGGTCACCGTCTCTAACAGTTTCCTGTTTGCCATCATATGACACCGTTCTCCCTTTTGAAAATACGAAATAGAGAACAAGCGCAATGAAGACAATGAGATACACCAATGGGTATTTGACCAGACCTTCAACGAAGAGTTCGAGAAATGCTTTGAGCCAATCAAGCATGATACACTCCCTTTCTTATAGGGTTTTTATGAGTATCAAAGAGCACTTAATCATATTCCGAGAATGAAGGATTGTCAATAGAAAATAAAAAACCCCAGGGGAGAACAAGTCTCCCGAGGGGCATAATCTAATTAGCACTCAAGTAAGTAGCTAACTAGGTTAGTGAACAGCAATAGTCCGTCCTGCGACGTATGCCATTTTTCAATGGCACGTTCAGGATGCGGCATCATACCGAAGATCAGGCCAGATGGATCCGTAATGCCCGCAATGTTCCACAGGGAAGCATTTGGGTTGTCTGGATATCGGATTATATCTCCTTCGTTTTTGGCGGCGTATTCACACGCCGTTACAAACGGTATGTTTGCCGCGCTGGGAATATGGAATCTGCCTTCGGCATGCGCTACTGGCATGATAAGCATTTCATCGACGAGGCCTTTAGTCCAGAAACTGTTTGTGTCTCGGAACCTAAGGCGGACGAGTCTGTGCTCAAACCGAGCTGAGTAGTTTTGTCGTAGAACAACATCGGGGATACCGATTTTGTTTTTGGACAGTAGACCAGTTTCGGTCAGAACCTGAAAGCCGTTGCAGATACCCATGATCGGACGTTTTTGCGCAACCATTTCTTGAAGCTGATCACGAAGGCAAAACACCATGTGGATCGCCTGTACGCGGCCGGCTGCAATATGATCGCCCCAGGAAAATCCACCCGGGATTATTACTGCCTGGAATTCAGTAAGCTTACGCTTACCCGAAAGTAGGTCGGTAAGGAGAAGAATTTCTCCATGACCGCCCGCCACCGTGATAGCCCATACCGTTTCTTCATGGCAGTTCGTACCTTTAGCGTACAGAACCGCTATCTGAGGTTTCGCTTGAGTGTTCATGCTACCACCTCCTTAAACGGCTGTTCCCATGCTTTGGTGAGTGTATTCATCCTAGCATGGAAAAGATGGCTCGCGCCTTCAGTAAAGGTGAGTGTCGGTTCGTTGGTAACGTGACCGATAATCCGCCAAGGCAAGTTGCCGAACAGTTTGGACGGTTCATGCTGGCCGTCAATTTCAAACAGCATACAACCAATATGTTCTCCAAAGAGAATGCCATCCAGACGTCCGTCAGAAATGACGCGGAGATCTACCCGCGCTCCAAAGCCGCTTCCGAGCGACATCTCGAACAATCGGCGGAATAAACCACCTTCTCCGATCGCGCTTGCGGCCTGAAAGACCGGTCGGTGTCGAATCTTATGAATATGCTGCCACATCGTTGTGAGCTCATCGGCCCAATCGGGTCCGTAATCCGGTAATGTACCGAAGGGACAACCGGTCATAACGTGCTGGTAGCACGAGCTTAAGTAGACTGAACCGCCTAAGCGATCCGGATTAACGTTACCGACCAGAACTAATTGATTACCCGGCCGTTTGAAGGGCTTGGTAATCAGAACGTTAACATCCGGTACACGACCGAGCGTAGCACACACGAAGGTATATGGTACGTTGATTTTAAGGCCTGATGTCGCGGTAAACGTTCCAGAGCTGGAATCCTTACCGGATACAAAGGGAATTCCTAAGAGTTCGGAGAAATTCACCGCACTTTCAACCAGTTGCTTCAATCCCCAACCTGTTTCCGGAGTGAGTTTTGGAGTATAGAAGTTATCGCACAGCACAATTTCAGCCGGATTTACTCCCAGCACAACCGCCTTTACTATAGCTTCTACGATCATGAGTCGGCCAAGGCCGGAAGGATCACAGTCACCGAAAAAGGGGTTGTACGCCGCGGTAAAGACGGCACCATACGGTTTGCCACGCAATGGAACGGACACGAAGACATCAGTCGGCATATTACCATTGATACCTGCGAATGGTCCGATAGCAGTGCAGCCTTGTACAGTCGAATCAAACTGGAATCCGGCCGCGGACTGGTCACAGCAATGTAGGTGGCTCAAAAGATTTTCTGCCGCCTGTTCCCATTCAAATGCAGAGGATGGTTGCGTAACCGTTGTCGGTTCAATGGTTCCGGATAGTTCTTCTACTGTAACCGGATCAATCGGGCACTCTCCCCAAAGAAAGTTCATGTCGATGTCAACCACTTTTTCTTCGTGATGGTAAACGACATATCGTTGAGTGTCGGTAAAGTGACCGATCGGAGAAGATGCCACGTTGTACCGCTCCAGAATCTCCATGGCTTCATCCAGTTTGTTTGGAATGATAACGATCAACATGCGTTCTTGGGATTCTGAGATCAGAATTTCCCATTCACTCAAAGAGGCGTCTTTGAGCGGAACACGATCGAGATAAATCTCGATACCGGTTTTTTCGCCCAGTTCACCACAGGCACAGGAAATTCCTCCTGCGCCCAAATCGGTAATCGTGCGAATACAACCAGCGTCCCGAAGTTCCGGAATAGCAGTCATGAAACAGCGTTCCGTGATCGGCAAGCCGATTTGAACGGATGTAGAACTGCGCTCAATCTCCTCACTAGACATGCCAGAGGAACTCAACGTACAGCCATGAATACCGTCGCGACCGGTATCCCCACCGACGAGCAGAGCAATATCACCAGGGCAAGGATCATCTTTAATAGCATCCTTTTCCGGGATAATGCCGATTGAATGTCCGAGTGCAAAACATTTCGGATACCCATGGTGTGTTCGGTACATCGGAAGCATCATAGGGATTCCCATCGGATTGCAGTAGTAAGCTGTTCCTCGAATGGATTCCAGGACAATGACCAAAGGATGCAAAGCACCCTTGGGTACGTTACTTGCTTCCGTACGCGGGTCCATAGTGCCCATGATGGTGCTGCCACCGATTGGGTAAGCGCCTTTACCAAAGCCCAGCGTGTCACGGATGATCCCGCCATGCTTCGTGGCAATGCCGCCGTACGTGGCGATAGCCGATGGATGATTATGTGTTTCGCCTTTGATGCAGATTACATAACCATCGTAGAAGATCATACCGCCGGCGTTGTCAGTGAAAACGGATTTTACCAACGGATGGTTGATTCTCTCTGTAGCACCGTGCAGTTTCTCAAACAGGCCGAGTGATTTCCATGTGGTGTGATAACAGTGATCACACCAAGACTGGAGAATAATCTCGATTTCTGGCTGTGTGAAGGGTCGTCCTTGTGTTATCTCCTGCTGCTGCAGGATTTTGAGCTGGGACAACGTTGCCTCCCACATATACCGATAGCTCAGCTTGAGCAGCGCGTCGTCGCCCAGATCTTTTAGCGAAACGGTCTGAAGCGGAGCAGGCGTACCTGTGGGCCGTAATTGGGTCCACGTGTGATCGGGCGGAATGATCGTTTGCACAACTTCGTTGTACAGGAAGAGTTTAACGATCTTTTCCGCAGTCTCCGGGTCAACACCTTTGAGTTGGTATCGTAGACTCAGACGAGCCCAATACACCGAAGTAATACTCATAGCGTTGGTCGCTTCCAGGATAGAGACGGTCTCCGGGTCAGTAACGGCTGACTGATAACCAATCTCAATGATTGGTCCATCGTCTACATTCAATTGACTCACGTAAGAAACTGACTCGTAGAGCGGATTGACCAGCAGAGGCTCGATTGTTTTTGGGTCGAGTTTCCCGTTATGTTCCAGGCGAAAAACTCGTTCGATTGTTACCCTTCTAAGTTTGGGGAAACCCAATCGTCGGAGTCGTTCCAAAAGCACCATGGCCTCTGGATCGCCTTCGCGGTTAACAAATAGGGCAGATATAGACATGTCCAACCCTCCTTTTTTGGTTTATATTGTCAAATTTCGCTTTTTTTGTTTATTTGAGAGTTTATCAGCTTATCAAAAAAGTGCTAATAAAACAAGGTAACATAAAAAATCGCAAGTTTTTAAACCGCGATTTTTTATTGAAGAATATATGTTGCTTACTTCCCGAGGAGATGTAGGATGATCGCTTTTTGGGCGTGCATACGGTTTTCTGCCTGGTCAAAGATGACCGAGTTTTTGTGGTTGATCGCATCTGACGTTATTTCATATCCGACATGGCATGGCATACAGTGCATGATACGAGTTTTCGATTCATTTTCATCAATTAGTTTTGCGTTGAGTTGGTAGGGCATAAACATTTCTTTGCGTTTGCCAAACTCTTCTTTGTAGTCAGGTTTAACCTTACCGTCTTCAAAAAACTCCATATCCATCCAGGTATCAGTATGTACATAGTCAGCCCTCCGCATTGCTTCTTTGAGGTCGAGTGTTTTATGCACGTGGCCAGTGTCTTCTGCCATTTTGTTTAATTCTTCATCAACGCTGATTTCATGAATTTTTGGTGTTACTAATACGACGTCGATCCCTAATTTAGCACAGGCCAGTTTTAAGGTATTTGATACATTATTTTCAATGCCAAGCCACACAACTTTTTTTATCTTATCAAGTCCACCAGAATGTTCCGCCATTGTAAGGAGATCACCCAGCGCTTGGCACGGGTGGTATTTTTCTGAGCATGCGTCAATAACTGGAATTTGGTCAAATGAAGCAGCTGTTTCCACATTTGCATATTCTTTGGCTCGAAACATGAGAATTTGCCCGAAGCGCATCACAGCACGGATTTCATCTTTGTAATCTGTCAGGGCAAACTGTGTAGTTTTTTGGTCAAGAAAGATCGCATGACCACCAAGCTGGGTCATGCCAGCTTCAAAGGAGAGTCGCGTACGCGTTGAGCCTTTCTGAAACAGCATAACCATGGTTTGGTTTTTTAGGATATCCGCGTATTTTTCTTTGTTATTCTTAATTTCCATTGCTCGTTCAACAACGGATCTGATCTCGTCTCCGGACCAGTCTTTGAGATGAAGACAGTGTTTCATTGTTATTATATTATTTATTTAATTCTTTGTTGGTATGCTTGCCAGCCGGCGGTGCGATACTCCTTAGCTGTTTGAAGGGGGTTATCTGCCCTGTAAATACCGCGACCGACAATGATCGCGTCAGCGCCGGCTTTGATCACATCAGCAGGAGTGGTATATTGTTGTTTGAGGTTGTCGGTGCCGCCACCAAGTTTAACGCCCGGCGCAAGGATGATGAATTCATCACCAGCGAGTTGTGCAAGTTTGGCTAGTTCTGTAGTATCGCCACCGTTGCCAATAAAACCCACGACAAACTTGTCATATTCTTTTGCCATTGCGACTGCAGCTTTGGTATAGTCGTCTGTTGCTAGACTTCCTTTTGAGCTCATTTGTGCGAGTAGTATCAAGCCACGTGGCTCTGACTGTTGCTCGGCAACTTCATACAAACCCTTGATAATACCTGGTCCGGGTATAATATGCGCATTCGTAAGATCTGCCCAGTCTGCGATATGGTAGATTCCTTGTTTGTACTGCATTTTTACTGTATTTCCGATGTCAGCAAATTTTTTGTCTTCAAAAATTAAAAAATTATGTTTTTTTGCAAGCGCGGTCAGTTTTTCAGTGATTGCCGGCGTGAAATAGGTCGCGATATCTATATGGGTTTTGAGAATCGCAATTTCAGAACCGACGGTGTCAGCCATTGCAAGCATTTCCTCAGGATCAGTAAGGTCATTTGCCACAACAAGGTTCGTTTTTTTTTGGTCCATGAGCTTGAGTAATCGTTTGGCTATGGGGTTGTTATTTTTATGTGCCCGCTCTGGATAGGTTTCTATGCTCATATTATACACCGTATTGGTTTAAATACTCTTCGCTTTGTTCAAGCCGATAGTCGTCAATATAGACGGTGCCATCAATTTCATTGTTGTGGAGAAATTTCATGACTTCAGAGATGGTGATAATAAAGTTAATCGGCATTTTATACCTTGTTTCAAAATTAACAATGGCGTTTTCGTCATCTTTGGTTTTTTCTTGGCGGTTTACTGAAAGAATGACCCCAATATATTTTAATTGTGCCGTATGTTCGAGCAAATCCATTGATTCTATTAGTGCGCCGCCATCGGTAATTACATCGTCAATAATAACAATGCGTTCACCATTTTTGGGCTCGTGTCCGACGAAGAGTTTTTTGTCGCCGTGTTTTTTGATTTCCTTCCGGTTGAAGGCGTATGCTTTGTCAACGCCAAAATCTTTTGAAAGCGACGTTGCTGCTGCGACTGCAAGTGGGATACCTTTGTACGCAGGACCATAGAGTACATCAAAGTTATCTCCATAGGTGTCTTTGATCGCTTCCGCGTAGTATTTACCAAGCGTTGCGATTTGTTCACCAGTGTCGAACATACCAGTATTTACAAAATAGGGAGAAAGACGCCCATTCTTCAGTGTAAATTCCCCGAATTGTAACGCTCCCGTCTTTGCCAAGAATGTAATAAAGTCTTGTTTATACTGTTCCATAGGTAATTTCCTTTCCTTGAAATTCATTATGAATAACTCCTTTATTATACACTAGATTTCCATTGACAAAGGTCATGATGGGCCAACCTCGGAGTTCCCATCCTTCATACGGCGACCATTCACATTTTGATTTGACATCTTTTTTTGAAACGATTTTAATTGCATCTGTGTCGATAACAGTAAGGTCGGCGTAAAAACCTTTTTTAATAAAGCCTCTTTTTTCAATCGCATAGAGCGTTGCAGGTGCGTTTGCCATACGCGCAATAAGTTGTTGTATGGTTATCAGGCCTTTATTCATTGCATTGAGCATCAAAGGCAGTGAGGTTTGTACTTCTGGGATACCAGCAGGCGCTTGTTTATATTCACGCGATTTTTCATCGATCGTATGCGGCGCATGATCAGTGGCGATAATGTCGATAACACCTGATTGTACTGCTTTCCACAACGCCTCATTATCTTTTTCCGTGCGCAATGGAGGATTGACTTTGACAAAGTTACCACGCTTTTCATACGCAATTGTATTGAGGAAGAGATGATGTGGCGACACTTCACAGGTAATCGGCAGCCCTGCTGTTTTTGCTTTTTTGATAAGTTTAATTTCCTCGAGCGTACTGATATGGCAGATATGTACTTTGGCGCCGGTTTTTTTTACGATCGCTATGAGTCGTTCTACAGCAGCCGTTGCTGCTTCTCGTTCTCGAACCTTGGAATGCACTGCTGGGTTTGTTTCTTGGGCATAAGTAATTTTGTTGTTTGTGATTACCTCTTCATCTTCTGCGTGTACTACCCATTGGATATTAGGGAATTCAAGCAGGGCTTCAATCTCTTCATCTTCTGCAACAAGAAGGTTGCCCGTTGAGGAACCCATATAAATTTTTACTCCAGCGATGTTTGTCGCTTCTTGGATTGCTGCAAGATTGTCTTTAGTTGCACCAAGATAAAATCCGTAGTTCACGACGCTTTTTTCAGCAAGTTCACGTTTTTGATTTAATGTCTGTTGATTAATAATTGACGGGGTATTATTCGGCATATCAATAACCGTAGTAACGCCGCCTGCTACTGCAGCATGCGAGCCACTAAGCCAGTCTTCTTTGTACGCGGCTCCTGGTTCGCGGAAATGAACATGCGCGTCAATAACGCCAGGGATCACCAGCTTTCCCCCGATATCAGTTTCTCGTTCCGCGTCTGTCACAGATCCGATTGATTTGATCTGACCATTGACAATACCAATATCAACAATCGAATCGTCTGCAAGCCTGCAATTTCGTAAATTAGTTTTCATGGTAATATTCCTTTTTACCACTCACATTGCGATGGTATTGACCAAATTCTGATTGATTGAGCGCGAATTTTCCTGATACGACAGGTCCTTCCATACACATCCGTTTGCCAGAATCATCAACGCAGCATTGCCCACAAATACCAAAACCACATTTCATATAGCGTTCAATACTGACCTGGGAAGAAATCTCTTTTTGGGCGCAATGATCGAGGATTGCCTTTTCCATCAGCTCAGGACCGCAGATATAGACCATGTCGTATTTGTTTGTATTGATACACGTTGTTACAGCTTCAGTTACAAATCCTTTGGTGCCTTCAGATCCATCATTAGTCGTTGTATGGAGCGTGAGATCAAGTTTGGAAAGTTGTTTTTGATATAGAAGTAAATCTTTTGTACGAGCTCCGTTACAAAAATCCACTGCAATACCTTGTTCAATTGCCTCTTTGGCTAATCGGGCAAGCGGGGCAACGCCGTATCCACCACCGATCATCAGAACGCGTTTATACTTTTTTTTAAGCGTATACCAGGAACCATAAGGTCCGCGGATTCCAACCAAGTCACCTTTTCTCAGCGTGAATAACTTATTAGTAAATCGACCAACGTTTGCAATACTCAATCCAAGCTTACCGTTTTCGTCACTTGCTATACTAAACGGTTTTTCATCGATGCGTGGCAGCCATATGATAACGAATTGTCCTGGTTTGGATTGCAGATCGATGTCAAAATAAAATGTCCGTACGTTTTTATTTTCCTGTACGATGTCAGTAATTGGCATGGAGGTTGGCTGTTCAATTGTACCGAATGGTCTTTCCATATTATTCTTCGAGTTTATGCGTCAGACCAATAAAGTCATCTAATTTGTTATATCCTTTGTGCTGCATAAAGGTTTTAATCTCATCAGTAACTTTTTTGAAAACATCAACGCCGCGATAATACACGCCAGTTCCGATTTCTACTGCAGAGGCGCCGGCCATCATCATTTCAATAGAGTCCTTACCATACGTAATGCCGCCACAGCCAATAATCGGCAGCTTAACTGCTTTTCGAATATCATAAATACATCGTACTGCAATTGGGTGTAATGCCGGTCCGGAAATGCCGCCCATTTTAAAATCCAATATTGGCTGTCCTGTCTGTATATCAATGATCATTCCAGGCCCCATGGTATTCACCGCGGTGATTGCATCAGCGCCACCAGCTTCGGCTCCTTTTACTACTTCACCGATCGGATTGCTGTCAGGGGATATTTTTATAAAAATTGGGAGTTTTGTTTTTTCACGAACAGCCTTTGTAATTTTTTCTGTATTTTCTGGAGTGTTTTGGCCTGCCAATGTACCATATCCCGGTGTATGCGGGCATGAGAGCGCCACTTCAACCGCGCTGAACTCTCCCGGCAAGAATGTTTCTGCCATTGCCGCGAATTCTTTTTCATCGGTACCGATGATACTGGCAATAACTGGATTGCCAAGTTCTTTGAGATTTGAAAATTCTTTTTGAGCAGCTTCAACACCAGGATTGGAATATCCAACCGCGTTAATCATACCAGCTTCAAACGTAATCATGTTTGGAGCATTATGGCCTTTGCGTGGTTCTAGGCTGATTGATTTAATTACGCATGCGCCAGCGCCTTTGTTCATCACATTTTTTAGTGAAGAGCGTGAAACGCCTAAGATACCTGAGGCAAGTATAGTCGGATTTTCGAGTTTGATCCCAGCAATAGTGGTTGAAAGCAACATGATGTGTTATTAGATAACTTTAATATCGTTTTCAGTAAAGTAGCGCTCGCAGTATGCACAGCGGAGGTGAAGTTTTTTCTTGTCTTCACAAAAGAATTTGGTTTTTACATTGTCGTAGTTGGTAATACACGCAGGATTAGGGCATTTGACAATGTCGATAATTTCATCTGGTATTTCTAGTTTTTCTTTTTGTACCCGTTCAAAGTTGCGAATAATATTGAGCGTTGCAGTCGGCGCAATAATTGCGACTTTATTCGCTTCTTCCGTGGTCAGTTCTTTGTTCTCAATTTTTATAATGTCCTTTTTTCCGTGTTTTTTACTGGTAAATCCAATGCCAACGGTTACAGTTTTATCCCATTGTCGAAGGTTCAGAAGATCTACCAACTCAAGTGCTTTTCCTATAGGGATATGGTCAATAACAGTACCGTTTTTGATTGCGTAGACTTTGAATGTCCTTAGCTTATCTTTTTTCATATGATTATACGATTAGTATCGTTATTTGTTATTTAACTTTCCCCAAAACCAGCGCCAAGAGCGCTTCTCTGACATAGAGCCCATTGTTTGCCTGTTGGAAATAGTAAGCGTATGGTGTGTCATCAACCTCGTAATTGATTTCATTCACACGTGGGAGAGGGTGCAATATCCTGAAGTTCTTTTTCACTTTTTCAAGAAGCTTGCTGGTAATCACATAGACATCTTTCACTTTTTCGTATTCAAGTTGATCAGGGAACCGTTCCTTCTGGATTCGTGTTGCATAAAAAATATCAAGTTTTGACATAATCTTTTCTGGATGTTTGTGTTCAGAATACTTCGCTTTCATTTTTTTGAGCTCATGCGTTACATACTTTGGCATTTTGAGGGAGGATGGGGAGATAAAATATAATCGTGCGCCAAACATGCCAAGTGCATACGCTAGTGAGTGTGTTGTTCGTCCATATTTGAGGTCACCGACGATTGCTACATTAAGCATGGATAGCTTTTTTTGTGTTTCCATGATAGAGAAAAGATCAAGAAAGGTCTGTGTCGGATGCTGGTTTGCGCCGTCCCCGCCGTTGATAATGGGATTATTTGATACCTCACCGGCAAGCCGCGCCGAACCCTCGAGTGAGTGCCGCATCACGATTACATCGCAATATTTTTCTACGATTTTTGTAGAATCAGATACGGATTCGCCTTTTACTGAGGAGCTTGCCTTTGCATCAGCCAATGAAATGACTGAGCCGCCAAGACGTTCCATGGCTGATTCAAATGAGAATCGGGTCCTGGTAGATGGTTCAAAAAACAAGCTCGCGAGGATTTTGTCCTTCAAGAGCGTTAGGTGAGTCTTTTCTTTGAATTTTTTTGCTGTTTTGAGGATGTGGAGAATTTCCTCTTTAGTAAAGTCCCTAATCGAGATAATATCTCGGTCTTTGAAGCCTTTCATACTGTGTATGTTACTTTATAAAAAAATTCCCCATTGTGGGGAATACGAATCATATCAAGGGTTCTTTTTAGAAAATCGTAGTGGCAGAGGAGTTGTTTTTTCATAGTCTTCGTAGGTAGAATAGCAATGTTTATTCGAGGTGTCAATTTTTTTCAAAAAGAAAATGGGGCTCACTAGGAGTCCTGTTTTGGTAAATTACGGTCAACGTACTACGCCGTTACGAGCTCTAGAGCGAGCTCGCCTGAACCATCTTTGGTCTTCAGTATCATTGGCTGCGCGAGCCAAATCGATTGGCGTCCTGCCAAATGCTAGCCATCATGGTAGCTTATCGGCGGCATACAATGAGGATAATGATGGCAGCCAATTGTTCGTAAAAATCCGTAGGAGCCATGGTCGCCATGCAACAATTCGTTGAGATTTGAATGGCAGTTTGGCTACGACCGTTGGTTTTGCGATATTTCGAGATGGCTCGAGAAAGCCTGTACCGTTTCGGCGCCATTCCTCCTGATATACTCTCGATCCAGTTGGGTCGTAGAGTATGAGCGAAAAGCCAAGAATTTTGGTGTTATGTCTGAAACATTGACCTTGCTGAATGAGTACGGTTCTTTGCTGAGCGTCGATATAAGGCGTTAGTGATGGTACGGTAACCGTTTTTGGACAACTACCGTTTTCGCTGGGCACTCCTACCGTAACGGAAGTAAGTGCTAAAACATTTTTTGATCTCAGTAGATTACATAAATGACCTACATCCTTAACAGCATCTATGGTTATTGGTTTCAATCAGCCTCCTTCTTATTTGTGGTTTTTATAGTGTTCGATTTTTTCTTTATTTCTATAGTCCCAACCTAACAGGTCTGGAAGTTGATTGTCAAATTAATATTTGAAAAGCTGGTAACCATAGCAAAAATTTTATGTCAACCTTAGTGGAAGTTTTTCCAACAGGGTAAAGGTATAAAAAAGCGCGCTCACCTCGCATTGAGGATATTGCGCGCTTAGAGTTTGTGGATGACTATGATCAACTATAAGAAGTGTCTGTACCGTTCTTTCATACCATTCTGTCGTCCTCGATTTTGATCTTTTTTCCGCTTACGTTTGGTGCGGCTTCGTATTCCCTTATTCGGGAATACGATTACTTTTCAGTTTTCGCATGGCGGCTGTGCTCTTGACCCGTAGAACTCGACAGCAAATTTCTCACCAGGCCGTACTCCAGTGAGTGTCTTCCCGTCAACCTGCATTGAATAGGCGCGCTGGGTGAATGTAACTTTGTCCGAACCTGGTGGCTGGAATCCGATAAGCGATCCCTGCTGAATTTTTTCCATAGCAGTTATGCCGACGTATTTCGACGGAATAAAGTCGAAAACTTAGTCCGCTGGTACTGTTGTGGTGGTATCAGAATTAGCCATTTTTCACCTCCTTGTAAAAGGGTTCTGTGTTTTTTGTGATTACTCGCAGTCAGTTGTGGGCTGTGAGCGAGCGTCCGTTTCGTAGGAAAAAGTGCCGGTCACTTTCGTTTTTTCGTCCTCTCTGAAAAGACGAGTGATCCTGTCTCCCTTTCGAGGTAGGTTTTTGAGACTACCACCGATTTCAACGCCGCAACGTTGGCCGGGCTTGACACTATCTACTTGCAGGTGGTTTACTTCGAGTGATTTGACGACGACGCGTACTTCATTTCTACCGGAATTTTCCGGTGGCCGAAAGATGAGCGTATCGTCTTTACCAAACGGACCTGTTACTTCAACGCCAGCAACGCGAATCTTTGTGAAGTTGATTGCACACATACCAACTTCGATTTCAGGCATGTCATCCATGTGATCCATCAGTTTACTCCTTTTATTTCAGGTTTATTCAGTTATTATTGTGCGATTTTTTGATACTTTACATTAGCTTTTATTAATTATCGAGTCAACCCTGCTAGAAGTTTTTACAACAGGGTCAAGGCTGGCTTATCAAAAAGCAGATTCATACTTTAACCTTACGAAGTTTGGATACTGTTACCAGCCTTTTTTTTCAATCGCAGCTTGCGCTGCTGCAACTTGCGCTTCTTGTTTGGAAAAGCCTTCTCCTGTTGCTACTTTTTCATCACCAAGGAAAACACCGATCACGAATTTTTTGGAATGATCTGGTCCGGTTTCCTCCAGTACACGGTAGGAGGGCGTGACGCTGTAGTGTTCTTGCGCAGCTTCTTGAAATTGACTCTTGGGGTCAAGGTAGAGTTCACCATCAAGAATTGCCTGCAGGTTGGAGAGGATATGTTCTGTGATAAATTGTTTTGCAACATCCCAGCCCTGGTCAAGATAGATTGCGCCAATCAATGATTCGCATGCATTTGCGAGGATATATTGCCGTGCTTTGCTACTCTCATCTCGCGCCTCGCCTTTTGACAGGTAGAGGTGTTCGTTAATATCCAGTTTGTTTGAAATTTCTGCCAGCATTCTGGAATTCACAAGACTGGCGCGCCAGTTCGTAAGATCGCCTTCAGGATTGTCATAGTTCAGATAGAGATATTCAGTTACAACAAGTTCGAGTACTGCATCGCCCAGAAATTCAAGCCGTTCGTTATTCCCCAATGGAAAATCGGGATGCTCGTTCAGATATGACCGGTGTACCATGGCTTGCTGCAAGCAATTTTTGTTTTTGAATGTGATATTTATTTTTTTTTCAAGAGAGGATACGTCATTCATATGGATCGTATCAGCTAAAACGAACTCTCAAAACAAGCCTAAGTCCTCATTTAAGCTGATTCTTTGTTAGTTTGTTTAGTTGGTTGTTTTTTTTGCGCGCCTTCGGTAATCGGCACTTCGCCTTTTTTGAGCATTTCTTTGTAGATCGTACCGAGGACACCATTGATAAATTTTCCTGATGACTCGCCGCCAAAGGTTTTGGCAAGCTCAATTGCCTCATTGATCGCTACCTTTGGTGGAATTTCACCGCCTGAAAATTTGAGCTCAAAAATACCAATCCGGAGCACATTGCGGTCAACGATGGTAATCTGCTCGAGCGGCCATTCAGGTGCATATATGGTAATCAGGTCATTGATTTCCTCGAGGTGTTTGATAACACCCTTCACGATTCGCATTGTAAAGTTGTTATCCCCGAGACCAGGCGCGAGTTCTGAAAAATTGCGTTCAGTAATAGCAACAAGCTGCTTTTCATCAAGCTTATTGAAGTCCCATTCATACAGTGATTGCATTGCAATGGTACGGGAGAGGTGTCTATTCGACATAGTGTGTTATGTGCGCTACTTGTTTTTTGCCTTGTCTTCTTTTTTCTTTGCCTTCTTTTTCTTTCGTTCTGTTTTGGTGTCGATTTGTAAAATATCTTGCCCTTTGTAGTAACCGCAAAATTTACAAATATGGTGAGAAAGAATTGGTTTCTTGCACTTTGGACAGATCGAAAGTTTTCTCTTTTGTAATGCAAAATGTGAAGCGCGTTCTCTTTTCTGTTGTTTTGTTCGTTTTTTTGCTTGTGTACTCATAGATGTTTTGTAGTATAACCTACTCTTTTTGCTTTGACAAGGTTTTTGGTTATGGCGTATTCCAAGTAAGCTCATTTTCAAAGGAGACCGTAACAATGGTACGATGAGGCTGGATTATTAATCCAGTCTGTGCAGATAAAAAGCCTAGGTATAAAGCTTGGATTAGTTTGATGTTTTTTTCAGCTATGGTATTATATTTTAATATAAAAAATAGTCGAACCTTAACAAAATAAGTTTTAAAATTCAGATAAGGAGGTAACTTTTATGAGGGTGGCGGAGGAAGTCGCTAAAAGGTCTCATTGCCTTCATATTAAGGTTGGTGCTGTAATTGCCCGTATGGATCTGGGCAGACAGGCAATTCTGTCAACTGGCTATAACGGCCCCTCAAGAGGAATAGAGCATTGTGATGAACTTGGATTCTGTAACCGTCGGGATATGAAGGGGAGCAGAAAGTATAAGGGACAATGTATTGGGGCACATGCTGAGATGAACGCTATTATTAATGCCGCTAGAGCTGGCGTGAGTATCGAGGGTGCAAGACTTTTCGTCACATGTTCACCATGCATGGAATGTGCTAAGGGTATTTTAAATTCAGGGATGACGGGTGTAACGTATCTCAAG
>CAZBNI010000004.1:0-20519 GCA_964493105.1 uncultured Gammaproteobacteria bacterium | reverse complement strand
CAGACTATTCATAGATACTCCTCTCTTTTGACAATGTACAATATTAGATTACTTTCTCGTTTTTTGCATTGTATGTCAATGGAATCCTATCGAAAAAACTGCTACAATGACTTTACAATTGTATGATAAAAAGGAATAACAGGTTTATAATTATTGACGCAAATGCGTTGCTCCATCGGAGTTACCATGCGCTGCCCCCGCTTCGAAATAAAGAGGGAATGGTTGTGAACGCAGTGTATGGTTTTTTGACAGTCCTTTTCAAGGTGATGCGAGAATTCAAACCAACATATATTGCCGCAGCTTTTGACCGTAAGGAGAAAACGTTTCGGCATAAAGAATTTACTGAGTACAAAGCGGGTCGCGTTAAACCGCCAGATGAATTTTATGAGCAGATCCCGCTTTCGCAGGATACGCTTGCCATACTTGGCATTCCTGTTTTGGAAAAGAGCGGATTTGAAGCAGATGATGTAATTGGTACAGTCGCTACAGAGAATGAGAAAAAGAACATTGAAACACTTATCGTAACGGGCGACAAAGACGCGTTTCAATTAATTAGTCCGCATACTAAAGTCTATACATTGCGCAAGGGTGTGAGCGATACCATTACCTATGATGAAAAGGCTTTTACAGAACGATATGGTTTTCCTCCAGAACAGATGATTGATTTCAAGGCAATCGCGGGAGATCCGTCAGACAATATCCCTGGTGTTACTGGAATCGGCGAAAAGGGAGCAATGGACCTCATACAAGAATTCGGCAGTGTTGAAAATATATATACGGAGGCTGAAAAAGGCGATGCGGGAAAAATTAAACCACGATATCTTAAAAAACTACAAGGACAAAAAAAACAAGCGTTTATGAGCAAGCGCCTTGCGACTATTGTCCGCAATGTTGAATTTTCATTTGATACCAAGGACTGCGTTATAGAACTTCCTGATATGAAAAAGGCGTTTGAGTTTTTTCAACGGCAGGGTTTTAAGAGTCTCTTGCCGCGTTTGCAAGAGTTAGGAAATAATACCAGCGCTGCGAACAAAGAACCAACGAAAGATCAGCAAAAAACAATACATGATGGGGAGACAGAAGTGACAGCCCATAATTCATCACAGAAATCAAAAGTACAGTATGAATTGGTTGATACGGACGAAGCGTTTGTTTCATTTTTGACACAATTGAAAAAACAAAAAGCATTTGCGTTGGATACTGAGACGACACATCTTGATCCATTTCGCGCGAAGCTTTTGGGGATTAGTTTTTCATGGAAAGAAGGACAGGCGTTTTATTTGAATAGTGTAAAACATCCGACGTGGCTCAAAGGTTTGAAACCGATTTTGGAAGCACATACATCAGAAAAGTTCGGTCATAATATAAAATACGATATTCTAATATTGCGGCAACAGGGAATTGAAATTTCACCGGTAAGTTTTGACAGTATGGTTGCTTCATATTTGCTTAACTCCGGTTCACGCGGACACGGACTTGATAATCAGGCGTTTGAGGTGTTTGGATATACAATGCAGCCGATCACTGATCTGATCGGCAAGGGAAGGCAACAAATTTCTATGGACCTTGTCCCGCTTGATAAATTGTCATGGTATGCGTGCGAAGACGCTGATTATACGTATCGATTATGCCGGCATTTCAGGCCAGAGCTTGAAGAAAAAAATATGCTGGACTTGATGCAAAAGATTGAGATCCCGTTGATCCCTGTATTGGCGACCCTTGAACAAAACGGCGTCAAGATTGATACGGAGATTTTGAGTACGATGTCCCATGAGGTTGGGCAAAAGCTAACCTCGATTGAAAGGAAAATATATGATTTTGCTGGTACGACGTTTAATATTAATTCACCGCTGCAACTCAAAGAAATCCTGTTTGAACGATTGAAAATAAGCACTGAAGGTATTAGCAGAACCAAGACGGGGTATTCCACCGCATCATCAGAGTTAGAGAAAATGAAAGATAAGCACGAGATGGTTCCACTCCTGATCGAATATCGAGAGCTTGCGAAGCTACGGTCAACTTATCTTGAAGCACTTCCAAAGTTAGTGAATCAAAAAACAGGTCGCATTCACACGAGTTTTAACCAAACCATTACAGCAACAGGCCGTTTGTCGTCATCAGATCCGAATTTTCAAAATATCCCAATTCGTACCGAAGAAGGCCGGAAGATTCGGAAGGCATTTATTGCTGAAAAGGGTAAAAAAATAGTTGCTGCTGATTATTCACAGATTGAATTACGGATTATTGCATCACTTGCAAACGACGAAAAAATGATCGAGTCATTTAGGCGGGGAGAAGACATTCATCGGAGGACGGCAGCGGACATTCATAGTATCCCGCTGGATGATGTGACCAAACAGCAGCGGTATGAGGCAAAGGAAGTGAACTTTGGAATCTTGTATGGTATGGGCGCATGGGGCTTGGCATCTCGGCAAGGGATGTCACGGGAGCGCGCTCGAGCATTTATAGAGAAATACTTTTTTGCGCATCAGGAAATTCAGGAATATCTTGCAACGACCATATCCCTTGCCCATGAACAGGAGTACGTTGAAACGTTGTTTGGTCGGAGGCGCTATCTGCCGGAGATTAACGCGTCAATTCCTCAGGTTCGGGCGGCAGCCGAGCGCATGGCGGTGAATATGCCAGTACAGGGCACTGCTGCTGACTTAATGAAGATAGCGATGATTAATGTGCAAAAGAAACTGAATACAGTCAGCCCAAAAACCAGAATGATTTTACAGGTACATGATGAGCTTGTTTTTGAAGTTCCTAAAAAAGACATTGATACTGTTGTGGCATTTATCGTAAAAGAAATGAACTCCGCCTATACACTTAAAGTGCCGATCGTTACTGACGTTGCGGTTGGGCAAAATTGGGGCTCACTGAAAGAATTTGGAATATAAAAAGAAGCCAAGTTGAGTGAACTCGGCTTCAAAAGAGTTGAAAAAAATTATTTTGTTTTGCGGCGAGTCGCTAAGGGCGTTTGTTTCTGGATTGTTTCGCTTTCATCGCGGCTAAGACTTTTTTAACTTCGGTGATTATCGTCGGGTGGATTGAGACTCTATCTCGAGATCTTATGAGGATTTTATCTCCGCACAGTGCCCTGATGTTCTCTTCAAGAATTGCCTCACCTCCAATCCGATGGCCGACCACATTATGAATAGTCTTGATAGTCGGCGCTTTGCCAGTAAGGATAGTGATCACATGTATTGCTACCGCGATGGGTGGTTTTGTGAAGGGAACTGCAGTAATAACATCCATGGCTCTGCTATGAGCGCTCTCCATTGAGAGCGGATCTTGTGGTGGGTCGATCGACTTCACAACCGCCACAAGTTTTGAGATGATTACTGGTTTTGTTGCCGGCATTTTCACCTGCACTTTCTTTGTTTATCTTTGTTTATATATTGGTTTGAGGTTTACGAGTTTACGGTGTACAATAACGTATACAAAAGATATTGTCAAGTATGATTATATTACTTCATGGTCCCGATACGTATCGGGCACGACAACGATTACATTTTTATCAGGAAGGGTTCAAAAAAAAATATGATCCCCAGGGTTTGAATGTGATACATCTTGACGGTGAAAAGGTAACGCTTGACGAGCTGCGAAAAAATGTTGGCCAGGTTGGTTTTTTGGCAAAGAAGCGCTTTATAGCCATCATTAATCTTATCACCAAGAATAAAAAAAAGAGCTTACAAAAAGAGATTGTTGAATACCTTGATACTGACTGGTCAGATGAAAACGTCCTGATTTTTTTCGAAGAAACCAATCAGACTAAAAAGAACAAGAAAACCGAAACTACACGTACTGCCAGTCCGCTCATGAATCGCCTTCTCAAAGAAAAGTCAGAGGAGTTTCAGTTGCTTGTTGGTGCTCAGTTGAATACATGGGTTCGTGATGCCATACAGGATCGTGGAGGCAGGATTGAGACAAGCGCGTTAACTGAGTTGGTCGGGCTTGTTGGCGCTGATCTGTGGGCAATGGTATCTGAGATTGACAAACTGGTGAGTTATTCCGGCATAAAAGAGATTACAACCGCCGCAGTTCGTGAATTGGTCAAGGCAAAGTTTGATGACAATATCTTTCATCTTACTGATGCGCTTGCGATGAAAAACGCCAAAGAATCTTTTAAGCTCCTTCAGGACCAGATTGCCGCAGGGAGCAATGAATTATACATCCTTACGATGCTGATCCGGCAGTTTCGGATCTTGCTGCAGGTGCGGGAATTGATTGATACAGAGCAAAATTATTATACGGTGGCATCTCGGTTGCAGATACATCCATTTATTGCCCAAAAAGCGGTACGCGACGCACAGAAATTTACTCTGGAAGAGCTCAAAGGTATTTACCGGCAGCTGTTGCAGATTGATATGAAAATCAAATCAACCAAGGAAGATCCTCGGCTGATGTTTGATTTGTTGATTACGCACGTTTGTAGCTCGTAACCTATTTCATTTTATCGCGCTGTTTGGTGAGCCTTGATTTGAGCCGTGAGGCTGTATTGCGTTTCAGTATTTTGTTTTGGGTTGCTTTATCAAGTTTTTTAATTGCCCGTGCGACAGCTTCGGTTGCTTTTGGTTTGTCATTGGCACCGATTGCTTTTCGAGCCGCTTTAACCGCAGATCGAACAGAACTTTTTACGCTTGAGTTGCGTGCGGTTCGTTTTTTTGTCTGCCGGCGGTCCTTGAACGCTGCTTTTTTGATTGGCATATTTTTTAGCTTATAGCACGTAGATAATAGCCTATAGTAATTATTTCATTAGATAGTGAGATTAGTGTAGCAGACCGTTATGTATAAATCAAGAGTTATTCAATTGTACTTTCTGGCACCAGAAAGTACCAAAGAGTGCTGGGGCTTTAATGAGTTTTATCCTAAAAGCCGCAGGAGTTGTTTGCAGGAGCTTAATGAAGCCCCTAGACCTCTGATAATAAAATTAAGTTTGTGCTGATACTTTTAAGATATTATATCGCAATATCCAATACTGGATATTTTTTCCAATTGGGATCCGAAAAATGCCACCATTCGTTTTCAAGCGGGATAAACCCTTCGTCAACCATCATTTTTTCCAGGAGCAGCATATTTTTTCTTTCTTCTTTTGTGTGGTGCGGATCACGACGGTGTGCGCGGCGCGAGAATTTGTCAAACGAGGTCGGCATCGGGAGTTGTCGGCCAGCTTTATCGACCAATGTGCAATCAATGGCCGCCGCGCGTGTATGAAACGGGCCAGTTTTTGGATTGCCAATGTAACGTTCATCAGGCACCGCTCGCCACATTAGTTTTTGAACTGCGAGCGGTCGGTATCCGTCCCATATTTTCAGACGTAATCCTTTTTTCTGAAGCTTAGCCTGTATGCGCTGTAACTTTCTGGCAATAGTCCCTCTCGTCAGGATAATCTGATTGAGGTACAGAGATTTTTTAAAGAAGTTTTTTTTGGTGGCATACCGTGGTTCAATCACGATCGTTGGGTCAACTCGTTTTATAGATACTAATTTATGTTTATGTAGTTGGGAAGTATGATATGACTCCTGATCAAACTGTTTGAGACGGATAATTTCAGGCGAGAGATCGCGTTTTGCAAGCTTAGCCGTAAGCTCTTGTGTAAACGCCATTTGGTCATGCCCAAGACACATAACGTGTGGCTTAATTGCATCGACGACTTTTAGTTTGTCGCCCCGATTTCCCAAAAATACCCGGTCTGCTATGCCGAGTTTTTTTAGGTTCTCAACCCGTTCAAGAGCCGGAAAGTAGGGTTCGTAGCCTTTTACCTTTTTTACGGTTTTGTCACGGGAGATCACTACACACAACAAATTGCCGTGCCGTTTTGCCTGCTCAAGGGCTTTGATATGGCCCGGGTGAATAATATCAAATGTTCCTGTAACTAGTACTTTTTTCATACCTCAGGTTAAGTATACCAGATATAATTGGAGCAGCACATGTTGATCCTGTTAGAGAAGGATTCTTTACAGGATTGACAAGTCGCGTATTTATACAGTAAGATAAACCTTCTCTTTATAATACAATACCAAAACGAAAAAAGCTGTTTTACAACATATACTGAAGGAGGTTATGATGTGCAGAGTTCTGTATGTTCATGATCCAGCACAGAAATTGTCTGGTCTTGATATGGCCGAGATGATGTTTTGTGGTTTATCAGTTCTACAACATGGCGGGCAAGATGGCGGTGGCATCGCTTATGTAAGCCCGACTGATAATGACGGGGACAGAGTCCATGTCGGCAAGTTTTTTGGACTGGTATCAAGCCAGCATGATCCCCGCAGTGACTATACAAATCCGTATAGGGATAAACTTGGGGGACTTGTACGCCGTGGCGCGTTTAAGGCAATGGCGTTCCTCCGGTATGCAACTGCTGGCCCGGCGACTGATCTGGTTCACTATCCACCACAGTACATTGATGAGCTTGATGAGGGTCGGATTGTATGTGCCGTTAACGGTGACATTCCTCTACTCGCTGACGAGCGCCAGAAGTTAGTCAAGAGGGGCATAACGTTCTATTCTAGGAACGACAGTGAGTTCATGCTGCGATCAGTGTGCTACCAGAAGAAGTGCGTTGGTTGCCATCGTTCAGTAGCCATTCACCACTACATGCGGGAAGTGCAAGGTGCCTACTCGGGGGTAATAATGACTAATCGGACTACGTACTTAATCCGTGATCCGTGGGGATTTCGCCCGCTGGTGGTTGGGATTATCAATGGCCGTGTCATCGTTGCAGCGTCTGAATCCTGTGCACTTGATATGCTTGGAGCGGAATTTGCGTTCGAAGTGAAGCGCGGTGAGATCGTTGAAATTAGTAGCGATGGCTCTATCACACACCATCCATATCCAGGTGAGCTTCCCGCGCGATGTGCGCATTGTCTTTTCGAGTTGAACTACTTCGCGAGTCCGGTTAGCCGAGTCTTTATCGACAATCGTAACTATTGCGACGTTCGGCAGAAAGGTTCATACGCGTACGCCTTTGGGCGGCAGGTGGCGGCCGAGCATCCAGTCGATGCTGATTTCGTCGCACCGTTACCAAATTCGGGTGATCAAGCAGCTCTTGGATTCCATCGGCAGTCAAATCTTCATTTTAAGCAGGTTTTCATCAGGAACATTTTTATTCCGCGAACATTTATCATGTCACAGCAGCGGGTTCGTGAGTTGTTAGTTCGGATGAAGTTTGCGCTCATGTCAGATATGTTCCGTAAGCATGCGCACCGGCGGGTGTGCATTGTGGACGATTCAATTGTTCGTGCCACGACTATGCAGGGGATTGTTGAAATTCTCCGAGAAGCTGGTGCTGAAGAAGTTCACTTGCGGATCAGTTTCCCGCCGATTACGGATCCCTGCCACATGGGGATTGCCATGCCAACGAAGCAGGAGCTAATCGCGTCATCGAAGAGTGTCCATGAGATTCGGGATCACTTGCGCGTTGATTCGCTTGGGTATCTGTCGACTGACGGTATTGCGACTGTGCTGAATCGTCGAGGAGACAATATCAAGGACTACTGTACGGCTTGTTTCACCGGTCAGTATCCTATTCAGATTCCCAAGGTGGCAGGGTAACCATCATGTAGTGTTCTTTTAAAAGCCCACGTTGCCATTGCAACGGGGGCTTTTCTTTTGACTATGGTTTTTTATTTTTTCTTTGGCTGTTTCAATGCAGTGATCTGATCGCGAAGCAGTGTTGCTTTTTCAAACTCAAGATTCTTGGCAGCTAATTCCATTTGATTTTCAAGATCCTGAATCAGGTGGGGCATTTCTTCTTTGGGTACGTCTTTGAACGAAAGTTGCGTTACTTCTTTTTTTGCCTTACCTCCGGCGAGTCGAGAAGCCTTAATTGTTTTTATTATTGATTTAGGGGTAATATCGTTGTTTTTATTGTACATTTCTTGAATTTTGCGGCGGCGATTAGTTTCTGTGATAGCCTTTTTCATGGAACCGGTCTGTTTGTCTGCATACATTATAATGTGGCCTTCGACATGCCGTGCTGCCCTACCCATTGTTTGGACCAATGCGGTTTCTGAGCGAAGATACCCTTCTTTGTCCGCATCCAGTATCGTGATTAGTGATACTTCAGGGAGATCAAGACCTTCTCGTAATAGGTTAATACCGACCAAGACATCGTATTCTCCAGAGCGTAGATCCCGAAGTATTTCAAGACGTTCGAGTGTATCAACTTCAGAGTGTAGATACTGCACTTTTATATTGAGGTCTTTGAGATAATCGGTCAGGTCTTCTGACATGCGTTTCGTCAGTGTGGTAATCAGGACTCGTTGTTTTTTTGCAACTCTGGTTTTAATCTCCTTGAGGAGATTATCAATCTGATTTTTTGTTGGACGTACTTCGATTGTTGGATCAAGCAAGCCAGTTGGTCGGATTACTTGCTCGACGATTTGTTTGGATAGTTCTTTTTCATAGTCCGTTGGTGTGGCAGATACAAAGATTGTTTGGTTAATTTTTTTCGCGAATTCTTCGTATTTGAGTGGGCGATTATCAAGCGCGCCCGGCACCCGAAATCCAAAATCAACCAGCGTTTGTTTACGGGACCGGTCACCAAAATACATGCCCCTGATTTGCGGAATGGTCATATGCGACTCGTCGATAAACAAGAGAAAATCATTAGGGAAAAAATCAATCAGCGTATTTGGCGGCGCTCCCGCTTTTCGTCCATCAAAATACCGCGAGTAGTTTTCAATACCATTACAGTACCCAACTTCTTTGATCATCTCAAGGTCGTATTGTGTCCGCTGTTCAAGTCGTTGAGCCTCAACAAATTTATCTTCTTTTTTAAACTTTGCTACTTGTTTTTCCATATCCTCCCGTATCTGTTCCATGCCACGCTTCATCATTTTTTCTGGTGCGAGGTAATGCTTGGCAGGATAGATGTCTACTGAATTGTGCTCCTGAATTTTTTTTTGGGTGAGCAGGTCAACCTCGGTTATTTTTTCTATCTCATTACCAAAGAATCTGATTTGATATATGCTATTTTCCGAATATGCTGGGAAGATTTCCAAGGCGTCACCCGAAACACGGAAACGGCTTCGCCACAAGTCAGTCTGATTTCGTTGGTAATGAATATTCACGAGCGCATGGAGGATTGCGCTTCGCTCTTTGGTTTCACCTTTGGTAAGCGTCACTACGTCACGTTGGTATTCAGTGGGAGAGCCCAATCCGTAGATGCAAGACACTGAAGAGACAATAATAACATCATTTCGTGAGAGCAGGGCGTGGGTTGAGGCATGTCGGAGCCGGTCAATCTCTTCATTTATAGACGTAGTCTTTTCTATATATGTGTCATTTTTTGGAATATATGCTTCTGGCTGGTAGTAATCGTAGTACGAGACAAAGTAATTAACCGCGTTATCAGGAAAAAAGTCCTGTAGTTCGCTTGCGAGCTGTGCTGCTAAAGTTTTATTATGTGAAATTATGAGCGTTGGCCTTTGTACCTTTTGGATGACGTTGGCCATGGTAAAGGTCTTGCCGGAGCCGGTGACGCCTAAAAGTGTTTGGTTTCTTTTTTTTGCGTCCAAACCAGCCACGAGTTTTTTAATCGCCCGCGGCTGATCGCCAGTTGGTTTAAAACTGGATTTTAATTTGAATTTTGGCATAATAATCTGAATGTTGTGTGTAATTATTCCGGTTGTTTAATTTGCTTCTGCTTGGCTTGTTGCCAAAGTAGATCGAAAATTGATTTCATAAAAGTAGCCAACTCTTCGTTTTCAATTATAAAAGCAAATTTGTCCTGTTCAAATGAGATGATTGATATTTTATGGTCGTAAATTTGAATTAGAGTTTGAAATTCGATGCCCGCAGGCAGAAATTTTACTTGCCGCAAGACAGCGTGGTCTGAAGCGTAGAATTCCCAAGTTTCCATCTCACTTTTTTTATCAGATGCCTGTCTTAAGGCTTTTCTTAGAATGTTGAGTTTTTTTCTTTTGTTCAGGTAATGACGCGAGTAAGTAGGGCCAAAGTGATCCAGTACATTTTTTATTGGGGAGTAAGTATATAGTATTTTTTCTTTAGTGATTAGGGTATCCTCAAAAGCTTTTTTAATGCCATGAAGGCCATTGTAAAAGCGAATAGTGGGCTTATACTCGGCCTGACTGAATTTGCTTAACAGTAGGGGTAATATACTGTCCGCGCTTTTTTTCTTTTCATTAAAAATTTCTACCAAGGCATTAGGGGAGTGTGCCAGATAAGTTTTTACTTTTGAGCCATAGTCAATTTCTATTAACCCTTCATTGACCAGTTCCTCGAGCAATTTATAAGTAGTTGTTCTTTTGAGCTTAGATTTTTTAGCAATATTAGAAGCTGGCGCTGATCCTAATTCTAGGGCCGTCAGGTAAACATGGGCTTTATTATCAGAGAACCCAAGTTTTTTTAATTCATCATTTATTTCCATAATGTTATTAATTAATGACAGTTTATATTAACATATTATTATTTTTTGTCAATATTTGTAAAAAAATGACAATTTTGTCAAATTTTATAGACAATATTTAATAAACAGAATACAGTTATTCGTTGTCCTTTAACAAACAATATAAAAGGAGTTAAAAGTGGAAAATCATAATGGTTATGATTGTTATCTTGGTATTTTAGCCAGTAGTAGCTTATTGGCCGCTTTATCGTCAAAAAAAATGGCTACCGCTATTGGTCAGTTGGTTTTAGCTTCTCAAGTTAGCCAACTGGGAATTTCAACTTGCGTTTATAATCTGGATGTTACAGATTGGTTGGTGGCTAAACAGGACGCCGAACAGCGACTTAAATACAGTAAAAAGACATTAGTGGGATTTACATTGGTGGCCGGGAACGTTGATGATTCCTTGATCCTAGCTAGATGGTTCAAAGACATGGGGGCTGATATAATTCTTGGCGGACTGGAAATTACCAGGCAGACTGTCGATTACTACAGTCAATTGACTTATATTGACGGGGTCATATTTGGCAATGGCCAGGATATTATTACAGATATAATGACCGGCGGTCTTAATGTTATTGTCGGTCACGCCAGCCAAAGGACAGAACTTAATTTTTCAAACATTTCTGTTGATTACAACTTACTTTTCAGAATGAAGGATGATCATGAAGGGGTTAGCTATATTTGGGGTGGTGATTGCTATTTACGAAATAAGCGTTGTTTTTTCTGTTCGCGACAGAAAAGGGGGTTTGGTTTCCGCAATCCGGAAATGGTATGGCAAGAAATCCAAACGCCATTCCAAAAAGGCATTAAGTGTTATTACAATACGGCGGACAGTATCGCGGTATTTCCTGGCGAATTTGCTAAGCTAGTTGAAGCTAGACCAATTGAAATGAGTCATACTATACATAAGACCTTTATCAACGCCAGTCAGGTAAACCACAAAATAGCGGAGTTTTTATCGGAGTTTAACGCCATAGCTGCGGTGGGAATTGAGTCATTTGGCAATCTATCGGGAGCCGGAAAAGGAAATACAACAGACCAGGATAACCTTCGAGCAATTAAAATCTTGGCTGAGCACAATGTTAAAATGGTTTTAACTTTTGTGCTGGGGTTACCCGGTGATACCAGTGAATCATTGAAAAAAAACATGGAAACTCTACCTCGTATAGTTGATGAATATGCGGATAATATTTTTATGGTGACGGTTTCTCCTTTATTAATAACGATTGGCTCAAGGGCATTTGATGAACTAGCCAATAAATTGGGTTTGAATTTTCCGATTAATTCAAATCAAATCTCCTATTATAACCCCCTTGAACTTTCCGACCTTTATTATGGAGAGTTTTGTCAGGTTGATAGGCATGATATCATCAACTGTATCGGAGAACTTTATCAGAAAATAAATAATCATCATCCAGGAATTGAGTTTGATTCGAAAGGAATTACTCAGAGGGAGAAAGATGGGATAGAAAATCATTAACAGAAAAGGCTTGCCAGTTGTCCTTTAACAACTGGCTTTTTGTAAACAAATAAATATTTATAATCACGATTTGATTAAAGATTATTTTTGAATTTTATTTTGTATTAACAAAAGGGCGCGGATAGCGTATCATTATAGATGGAATTTATCTAGATTTAATAATAATATTTTGATATATGGGCAGAAGAAATATGGAGGGAATGGGATTTTCGGCGAAAGATATTAAAAAAGCACAAGCAGCGGCATCCGAGAAGGTTGCGAAGGATCATACAGAGCGAGATGCCTATTATGAACAAAAAAAACATGAGAAAGTGGCCAATGATGGCAGCACTTTTAGTAATCGTGATAAAGGATGGATGGTCCGGTCGCGTGTTGGTAGGAAGTAACATTATTCATAAACATACGTCACTTGAATTCTATTCCAAAGTGCAACATTTTTCTCTTTGGTCGAACGCTTCATAGGGTGTTAGATAATTATGCCTCTTTCTTGGCCGGTTGTTAAGCAGCCTGACCGCTTTTTGTATTTGTCCATGGGTTATAGAAGCAAAGGGTGTTTTCTTGGGAAAGAACTGCCTTAATAATCCGTTGGCGTTTTCATTGGCGCCCCGTTCCCACGAGTGGTACGGGTAGGCGAAATAGACAGCCAGACCGGTTTCTCTTTTCATTAATTCATGTTCTGAAAACTCAGAGCCGTTATCATACGTTACTGTATGTTTTTTGCTTTTGGTAATCTCACCCGTGGCCCTCTCTAGCTTGTCAGCCAGTAGCAAACCGCTTTTACGTTCAAGGTGTGTTAAGATAGCCGGTTTTTTATCGGTACCAATGACTGTATCACCTTCCCAATCACCGATTCTTACTTTTACCTCCACTATTTCAGGTCTTTTATCTATTCTTCTCTTTTTCAGCGCTTCTCGCTGTTTTTCCATGATTCTAGTGCCATAGCGCCTTCTGTATTTGTCTTTCTGGCACCTAAGGTATTTTACCAAATTCGCCCTTTCCTGATAGATGAATTTATAGATGCTGTCCTTGCCGATATGGCGGCCTTTATCTAGGTGATATTTTCTTTTCAGACGTCCGGCTATCTGTTCCGGCGACCAGCACTTTTTAATCTTCTTAACCACGTAACGTCTTAACCATTGGTTGCTCTCTAATCTCCTGAATCGCGCGTTGGCAGAAATCCTCCGGGCCTTGGTTAGTTGTTTGGCCTGACGCGCGTTATATCTATTTTTTCCTTTCCCATACTGTTGCGATTCAGTTCTCGCCAGACGCCCGTTCTGTCCTTATGTAATTGCTTGGCGATATCTTTTTTTCTGATCTTGGCTCTTAACAGTGCTAATAGCTCATTTCGCTGTTCTGGGGTAAAATGATGATAGGACATGCTAGATAGCAGGTTAATGGTTATTGGTTCTTCACCAACTATTGTACCTGATATTAGCTGTCCTTTTTTATTATGCCCGCTTGCCTGACCGACAGGTTGCGCTTCGGAGCAGAATGTAGGTACATGGGATTGACAGAGTTTTTGTTGTGGTACATTAGATTATCCCAATTATTTTTTGTACCTTTTTACTGTTATGAGGAAGATATGGGATGTCCTTATCTCCCCCCAATATACCTTTTCATGGAATCGTGTGGGATCCTGAGGGAACATCATACGCTATTCGCCGAGTCCTGTTTTTACTGTCCCAGTATTTTGGATCACCGCTGTCGGTTAAACAGCTTGATGCTTTTCAACAGGCGGTGATATTCACAACGCCAATGAACTATTCGGAAGACATTACTGGTCATCCGATGATTTCATATCCTAGTGGTATGTGTGTTGTTTATGACAACGGGATTCACTTGGATACCCAAGAGGGCACGAATGTTTCCTCATTGGTTTTTATCGACGTTGGTCCGTCGGCGCATCTGGTTGCTGCACAGCTTTCGTGCTGTCAGTACGCATGGACCCGCCCGCGTTCGTTTCGTCTATTCTTTCTGGACGAAGGCCTTATTCTTGGCCATGGAGAAATACTCCAGAAGCCACTTCCTGTAATTCAGGGAGAAGGTATTGTTAGTTAGCAGGCATAGCTCACCCAAGAGCGTGCCTGCCTTTTTTATCGCTTAGTTTTTAGCACCAGCCGTTTGATTTTTTTTGCGAGCGCTGGCGTGAGTTTCCTGCCACTAAACCTCCAGTTCCAGTTGTTGGCCATGGTGCTGGGTTTGTTTATGCGCGCTTCGGAACCAAGGTTAAAAATATCCTGCAGTGGCATTATGAACGTATTTGCCGAAGAATTCATGCCGTATTCGATAAGCTTCCATGCAAAGTTGGTTTTTATTGCACAGAGGTGCTTGAGTGCAAATTTTCGGTCGAGTGCTTTGCCCGTTTTTGTAATCCACCCACGTGCGGTATCATTATCGTGTGTGCCGGTATATGCAACACAATTTTTGGGATAGTTTTTTGGCAGATGGAAATTATCATCCTGTCCATTAAGACCAAAGAGTAGTACGCGCATGCCTGGGAACTGGAACTCTTCTCGCAAAGTAATAACGTCCTGCGTGATTGTACCAAGGTCTTCAGCAACCACTGGCAGTTTGCCAAGCTGTTTGCGCGCGGTTGCAAATAACTGTTCTCCTGGTACCACCACCCATTTTCCGTCTCGTGCTTGTCGAGAATCTGTCGGAATGTGCCACAGTGACTTGTATCCTCTGAAATGATCCAAGCGGATAGTATTGTATAAACGGCATGCCATATGAAAGCGGCGAATCCACCATTGATACCGATTTTTTTTTAGCTTTTTCCAATTATACTGCGGATCGCCCCATAGCTGGCCGTCTTCACTAAAGTAATCAGGAGGCGCTCCTGAAATAAACGTAGGCATATTTTTTTTATTCAGCAGGAATAGTTTTTTGTTTGCCCATACATCAACGCTATCGTGTGCAACAAAGAATGGAAGATCGCCAAAAATTTTCACCCCTTTTGTATTTGCGTATTGCTTGAGTCGATTCCACTGATCAAAAAATACCCATTGCGTGTATTTAAAAAGTTTAATTTCATATTCAAGCTTATTGGTCCATTTTTTAAGCTCGACCGCATTATGGTTTGCAAGTGGTTTTGCCCATTCCCACCACGGTTTTCCCTGATGGTAATATTTCAACGCTTTATAGAGTGCGAATTGTGGCAGCCAGTGTGCTTCCTGCAGTTTAAATCGGAAGAACTGGCGTTTTTGTCTAGCAGTCGCGTTTACCTGAAAGAATTTGTATGAATATTCCAGCAATGCGAGACGCTCTTTTTTAATCCTATGATGGTTGATTCTGCCGATAGGAAGTTTTTTGGGAAGTTGTTTTTTATCAAGCAAGCCGTCTTCTATCAGCAAGTCAGGGCTGATTAGGATCCAGTTTCCTGCCATTGAGGACGACGTGGCATATGGCGAGCCGGTACAATCAGGAATTTTCAAAGGCAACACTTCCCACAGTTTTATGCCTGCAGCGTGCAGAAAATCCACAAAGCGGTATGCTTCTGGTCCAAAGTCGCCAATGCCATAGTGGCTTGGTAATGATGTTGGATGAAGTAAAATTCCTGCGCATCGTTTCATACGGTAATCATAGCATGATACGTACCCTCTCAAAAGCTTGACAGGCAATCTATTTATATTAGTGTGACCCATTAGATAAAAATAAAACACGGCCCTTTTGGACATCAACTTTTCACATTTATTTAACTCCAATTCAATTTGTCGTACAATACAGGCAACTGTCCGAAAAGTACCCGTCTAAGACACCATGCGATTCGACGAGCGACGACCAGTCTAGTGATGATAAATCGCAGCATGATGGCTCGACGGCACAGGAGGTTGATAGCGCTGGCCACGAGCGCATCTAACCAGCTTTGTCCATGTCAATTGAAGAGGGACGTGTTTCCGCGTTCCCTTTTTATTTTTTATTGCTTGGAGGGTAGACTGATCAGCCTACCCTCCAGTTTGTTATAAAAAAGCATGGGGCTTGACACTTTCATAAAAAGGACTATTATAAACGCTAACAATTCGCACACGCGTATTTTTTTTAAATATATTCAATAAAAAGTAACGAAATAAACAACAATGGATCCACACGAATTAGCAATGCTTGTTCTTCAGCTCGCAGTTTTGCTATTGGCGGCCAAATTATTTGGCCTGATTTTTAAAAAATTTAAACAGTCCGAAGTACTAGGTGAACTCATCGGTGGTATGGCTGTTGGCCCATTTGCATTGGGCGCCATTGAATTGCCATGGCTTGGCAAGTTGTTTCCTATTATTGAACACGTTGGGGAACATTCTTCCACCTTGCCGATTTCTAATGAACTCTACTTCTTTGGTCAGATCGGAGCGATTATCCTATTGTTCTTAGTTGGACTGGAAACCGACGCGAAGATGTTTATAAAGTATGGATTGAAGTCACTCAGCATTGCTATCGGTGGCGTGGTCCTTCCTTTTTTTCTGGGCGTATGGGGAACAATCATGTTTGGATTTGCTGACAGTATGATGGATACATCAGCGTTATTTATGGGCGCGATTATGGTTGCAACTTCAGTTGGTATTACAGCAAGGGTACTGTCTGATATGTATAAGTTAGATACTCAAGAGGGCGTTACTATTTTGGCTGCAGCGGTTATTGATGATGTACTTGGCATTCTGATTCTTGCGCTTGTAATCTCACTTGCTAGTGGTGGAGGTGGGGCAGATGTTGGTATTCAATGGGGAGAACTTGGTGCGATTGGTATTAAGGCGCTCGGGTTCTTGGGCGGCGTAACGCTTCTTGGTTGGTTATTTGGCAAGAAATTTTCGAACTTATTACTTAAGTTGGATGGCAAATCCTATATGGCGATTGCAGCTGCGACCTGTTTTGCTATTGCGGCAGTTGCAGAATTATTTGGCCTTGCAATGATTATCGGCGCATATTTGACCGGTATTCTTTTGTCAGTTACCAAGATCGGTGATGAGCTTGAAGAAAAGTTAGCAGGCGCGTCGCATCTTATTGTCCCGGTGTTTTTTGCGATCATGGGCACACTGGTTGATTTCAAAGCAATGGGAGCAGTGTTCGTGTTTGGTTTAGTAATTTCGGTGTTTGCAATTATCGGCAAATTGATAGGTTCTGGTCTTCCTGCCTTTTTCAGCGGGTTTAATAAGCTCGGATCCATACGTATAGGTATTGGCATGCTTCCTCGTGGCGAGGTGGCTTTGATTGTTGCCGGTATTGGTTTGTCCACTGGCATTATTAGCAATGAAATATTCGGCGTGTCAATTATGATGACTATAATAACAACGTTAATGGCGCCTATGATTTTAGTCCCCTTATTTAAAAATCCAAAATCCGGCTTGAAAAAAGTTCCGGAAAAAGCAGCAGTCGAGGTAATTGAACCATATAAGACTCTCAAACACTCGCCGCATATGCTAAGCGCAATGCATGATTTTCTGACAGAAGCATTTGAAGGTGCCGGGTATGATGTTCTCAAAGATGACCGCGCTCGCGGTTTGACCGAGTTTGAACACGGCAAAAATGACCAGAAGTTGGTAACGGTAAAGCGGGAAAATGGCGAGCTTATTATTGATTGCAGCAATGAAGCGGTAGTAGATGTTGATAACATTGTTGACGCTGGACTGAACCATTTTGAGCAGGCAGTGAGTGATTTAAAGGACGCGTAATTAATCAGAAAATACTTTAACAGCCACCTCGTAGTATACGGGGTGGTTTTTTATTATAAGAAAAACCGCCGGCGTTAGCCGGCGTGTGCACGTCCGCCACGGCTTTGCCGTAGGCGCCTACCCGCCAGAGTGGCATTGCGGGCGGGTGCCGGGCGGGCGTTTTATGCGTAGCCAAAAAAGACCAAAAAGATACCACCAGGAAGCTTGTGGGCACGCGGCTATTTCGTTTCCACCGTGGGTATCAATGAGATGGCAATTCGGAAGTATATTGAGCATCAACACCATAACCAAGTTGACTTGCCGAAACTGTCTTTGCAGGCGTAGCCTGCCTGAACGATACCACCAGCGACGAGCTGGTGCTGGTTTATTTTTTGTCGCAACGCGATGTAATGCTCTCTCTTTGATTTTTCTCGGAGCCCAAAAGTTTCTTGTACTTTCTGTCACCCCGCCTGCCTTGCCAGTTCGGAGGGCAGGCAGAAAGTACCAAAGAGTGCTGGGGGCTTCAATGCGCGAGATTTCAAAAACATATATGGTTCTTAGAGAGGCTTAATGAAGCCCCCTGACCCCTATTCAAGTAAATCGTTTATTGGTGCTAACTTTTTTATTTAATAGATGCAGGAGAATAGCCTTTTATGCATGCACGCGGCCTTCTTTTTGGTCGAAGATAAATACTTCGCAACTTTTTTTGGCGCCAAACCAGAACACCTGCACGCCATCGCCCGTGGCGAATCCGTGGCAGGCGGGAAAGAGGCGCCGCCCAGGCTTTTTATACAGAGAATGTTTTGGTATACTAAAGGACACTATGATTGCTTCTATAACAGGGAAAATTTTATCTAAAACCGACCGCTCGGTCATTATTGACGTACAGGGCGTTGGGTATGAGGTGCATATTTCACCTATCCTACTTGAGCAGGTTGATCAGGGTTCTGATTTGTCATTACACACGCACCAGTATGTTCGTGAAGATATGATGGATCTGTACGGCTTTGCTACTGCTGAAGAGCTTAAGTTTTTCCGACAGCTGATTGAAATATCGGGCGTTGGTCCCAAGTCCGCGCTGACCGTGATGTCACTTACGTCTGTTGCAGAGCTCAAGAGTGCGATTGTTCATGAGGATGCGACTTTGCTTACCAAAGTATCCGGCATTGGAACGAAAACCGCGGAGCGGATTATAGTGGAGCTCAAAAATAAGATTGATCACATTGAGACAGCACAGGGCAAGGTTGCAACCAGCACTGCCGGGGACAGTAAAGCAATTGATGGGCTTGTTGCTCTTGGATACTCAGTCCGTGAAGCACGTGAAGCACTTCGTGCGATTGATGTTGATATTACCGGAGTTGAACAGCGGCTCAAGGCAGCGCTCAAGCTTCTTGGCACAACCAAATAAGCACTATGGAAATTAGAGACATTACAAAACCGGAAGAATTGAATGAATTTATCAGTTCGCAGAAACGGACACAATTTTTGCAGTCATGGCAATGGGGAGCATTTCAGCATGCAATCCCTAATACTATATTCCGTTTTGGTTTGTATGATACAGAACTTTTGGCGTCCGCGCTCATTATTCAGCATACAATGCCGCTCGGAAAAAAGTACTGGTACTGTCCGCGCGGGCCGATCGTGACTGTACACCAGCCGATTGAGCAGTACCAAAAAACTATGCAGCTGATGATTGATGAAATCGTCAGCCGCGCGGATAAGGTGGGCGCCATGTTTGTAAAAATTGAACCGCCGATTGAATATCGTAACAAACATCAGTTCGAACAAGCCGTTGCAAAGTATCAGGTCGAGCAAGTTCAATTTGTGCAGCCGCAGGATAGTTGGTATCTGGATTTGGACAGATCAAAAAGCGATCTACTCAAAGCAATGCATCAGAAAACCCGTTATAATATTCGGTTAGCAGAGCGTAAAGGCGTAGCGTTTCGTAAAGCCGGGGCAGTTGATGATTTTGATTCGTTTTGGAAACTGATGAAAATGACAACCAAGCGCGACAAGCTTCATTCCCATAATCGTTCGTACTACAGGGAGATGCTCCGTCTCCTTGGACAAAGTGAATTTATGCGTATGTTTGTTGCGGAGTATGAAGGCAAGGTTATTGCTGCTAATATTGTGACATTTTTTGGTGATACAGTGACCTATATGCACGGTGCGTCATCAAATAAGCATCGAAACCTGATGGCGCCGCATTTATTACAGTGGGAGCAAATCAAACGCGCCAAGGAACGAGGGCATCAGTATTATGATTTCTGGGGCGTTGTCCCCGTCGGGGACAACGCAGATAGTAAGTCGTCACATATGAAATCCTGGGCAGGCATTACCCGGTTTAAAAAAGGTTTTGGTGGTGAAGGCGTCTCCTATGTTGGGGCGTATGATATAGTGCTTGATAAAAGTTGGTATACTGCATATAAGTTAGCGCAGGCAACTAAGAAATTTTTTGGATAAGAGTGCATGAGCCGACGAACAAATTCTTACAAAAATAACGAAATCTGTTTTTGGATCTAATCCAGAGGCCGGTTTCTATAGAGAGTTTGAAAAAAATGTACTGAACGCGGTAACAGTTTTACTACTAGTATTCCAAAGTCATGGTTCAATGGCAACGGCGAACTTGATAATGATAAAATTATTAATGGCAGGACTGTTGAACAAGTGCAACGGTCAATTGAAGATACGGTCTGTCAGGGTTGTAATCAAAAAGATAAAATTGCGGCTGCCGGCAGACAGATGAATGAAAATCGTTAAGCCCTCGTCGTTTCCGCCAAAGGCGGATCAGCCTCTGGCTGACAACGGATAGAATGAAGCTTTTTCTTTGAGACCGAGCCCTCGTAGTACAGTGGATAGTACATAGGTCTCCGGAGCCTGGGACACAGGTTCGACTCCTGTCGAGGGCAATTAAAATTATAAGTAGTTTCCGCCAAAGGCGGATCAGCCTCTGGCTGACAACGGATAGAATGAAGCTTTT
>CAZBNI010000003.1:2825-23820 GCA_964493105.1 uncultured Gammaproteobacteria bacterium | reverse complement strand
CACCGCTTCCTGCGCTTGGTCGTGCCGGTGCAGCACCACCGCTTTTTTTATCATTGTTGCCATCAGATGATTTTTTTTCTGCTTCTTTGCGCTCTTCTTCTTGCTTGTGGCGCATGTAATCCGCCCTATCACGTTTGTGGAGCGTCTTCATCATTTCTTCATGTCTTTTTTGCTGGCGCAATTCTTGTTTCGTGGGTCCTGTTTGCTGTGGTTGGCTAGCCAGCTCTTCTTGGCCGGCTTTGCCATATATTTTATTGATAGTTGCTGTGCCCGCCTTTCTATCCTCTTTGATACCCAGCTTTTTTGCGGTGTGACTGATTTTAAATTTTTCATTACCTTTTGCAGATTCAACAACCTTATTAAATAGTTTTTTTGCGTTAGCCTTACTTATTGTAGAAGCTTTTCCTGAGTAGGCGTACTTCTTTAGATCTTTATCCTGTTTAAGATATTCTTTGAATTTGGTATCACTGATTTTCTTGCCAGATTGACTCGAAATCAAGCTCTTTGCCACTGATTTTGCGGTTTTTGCTTTGATGCGTGGTGTGTAGCGCTGGACCATTGTTTTTCAGTTAATTCATGATTAGTATACCCCATTTTTCCATGGGCTAGAAGTAATTTATAAATGGTTATTATTATGGGACTGTTTTATTCTAAATAGTGATGCGATAGAGGATATAATTAGGTTGAGAGTATTCTATGTCGCATTTGACATGACACAGAACGTACTATTGACAAATTAGAATAGCCATGCTAGTATATTTATTGAATTGAAAAATCGTTACTTAATATAACCAAAGGGGTAGTATAATGTCTGCCAAAAAGGAGCTTATCGAACGACGAGCGGCACTCATAGCAAGACAGGAAAGAATCTCCTTAGAGGGAGCATTGGTTCTTGCCAAACAAGAATATGATGATGGACGTTTGAGTCTTAACATCAAATGAAATGGAGAAGCTCATCGATTTGCCATAATAATGGCGATGCCGTCCGGTAATATCTACCGTGGCGGCTTTTTTATTGCGGCGAACAAAACAATAAGTGCTAAGGGTTTTTTGAATATATAAATAAAAAAGGGGCACATTGAGTTATGCCCCCGACAGAACGTAATAGGAACCCCATTCGGTTTACTTGACCAGAATAAACTTTTCTTCTGGCATAAAGAAAGTCCTGCTTAAGACCAAGTCGTTCACATACAGTCCAGTGAATGTGACTTCTTTGTCATTTTCACCACATGTAATGTTGAATTCGACGGTGTTGGTATCAACTTGAATAATGTCAATCGTGACTACCGCCTCGTTGTGAGCGTAAATCTGTCCGGCAAGAAAAGGATACTTTTCAACTTGATAATCAAAGATTTTTTGGCTGTTGTTTGGTACCTTTATTTCGTCCGGCTTGACGAGAATAAACAATCCATCCTCAATAGCTGCCAAAATTTGTGTCGTTTCAGCAGAATCAAGAACAGCTTTAAGACTGCCATCAATCGTGATGCCAATAGTTTCGACACTATTAGGATCACCGGGATCTTCAATATTAATTTGTATCCATACTTTCGTGGATTCCACACAGTGCCGGTATACTTTTATTCCATCGTTGATAACCCAATTATCGCCGATATCATCATGATTAACTGACCAGGACTGCCCGATATTAACTGCGTCCGCTATTGTCGAACTTCTGTCTTCATCAATTTCGCTGCACGAAAACAGTATTATCACAGCAAATGAAAGAACTAAGAGTGCCAAAAGTATAAACTTTTTCATTTGACACCTACCATGTTGTGAGGAGACGAATCCCCCTTCGTGAATGTTTCTAGTTACCTTTTGATAAATTAGCTACTTTCTAGAATTTACCACCTCCCTTAATAAAAATTAAAATGTCAAGGTGCCAACAATCATGTTTAATCTATTACATCTGTGCTGTAATTATTACTAATTACCATGTTAATGTCAAATTACATTTATCGTGAAAAGTAATGCCAAGATTACTATAGAAGGGTCAAAGAACTCTGTTTTTTCACGAGCTCAAGAGAGTATTTGTTTTATTTGACATGACACAGAAACGGGACTTGCAAAAAGAAGAGGTATAGAGTAGTATGAAAATACATTACAATATTTAATTTGACCTCTTTTGGCTAGTATTAGTCAAAAAGGGGACTTATCTGCCATCGAGTTTGGTAGAATAGGTTAATACGTTTTTTTTATTGCAAAAATATGGATACTCTAAATAAAACAAATTCAAGAATGGAAGAGCTGCTCTTAAGTGGTGAGCAACCGATTCTTCCGAAAGTTGGTGACGTGACAAAAGCCACCGTGGTGAGCGTATCAAGTAATGAAACCCATCTTGATATTGAAGGCTTAACCACCGGTGTTGTGAGGGGACGTGAGATTATTGATGAATCAGGCACATATAGTAATTTGAAGGTAGGAGATGAGGTTGAAGCAACAGTACTAGAGCTTGAGAATGAGAACGGAGAAATGGAATTGTCTTTTCGACAGGCTGGTCACCAAAAAGCATGGGATCACCTGACTCAGTTAATGACAGACGGTACTGTTATCTCAGTCCCTGTTACAGAAGCTAACAAGGGCGGCTTGATGGCAATGGTTGGTAATATCGAAGGCTTTTTGCCAGTATCGCAGCTTACTGTTGAGCATTATCCTCGCGTTGAAGGTGGCGAAAAAAACAGAATTCTTGAAAAGCTCTCACAATTTATTAGGCAGGAATTAAAAGTTAAGGTTATTGATGTTGATGAAGCAGACAGTAAGTTAATCGTATCTGAGAAAGCAGCGTGGGAAGAGAAACAACAGGAAAAAATCTCCGAATATAAGGTTAACGACACGATTGATGGCGTTGTAACTGGCGTAGTTGACTTTGGAGCTTTTATTGAGTTTGGTACTAATTTGGAAGGTTTAGTACATATCTCAGAATTAGCGTGGCAGCGTATTGATAATCCAAGAGAATATATCAAAGTTGGCGACAAGGTCAAGGCAAAGATTATAAGCATTGATGGATCAAAAATTTCACTGTCGATAAAAGCATTGAAAGAAGATCCATGGCACGAGGCACTCAAACGGTACAAAGTAGGCCAAAAAGTATCTGGCGAGGTCCTCAAGATTAACCATTTTGGTGTTTTTGTTGAGCTTGATAAGGATATTCATGGCCTGGCACACATATCAGAATTATCTGATAAACGGGTTACTGACCCATCAGATATTGTAAGGATTGGCGAACGGTACTCCTTTCGAATACTTTCGATTGAGCCGGAGAATCATCGGCTTGGTCTTTCAATGAAAGCAGCAAAGCCTGAATCAAAACAGGTTCCTGCTCCGCAGGAAGCGACACAGCCAACCGATCCAGAAGAGGCTCCTCAAGAAGTCAAATCAGAAAAGTCTGAAGAAGAAAAAAAGTAAAGCATGCGCGCTACTTTACTTTTTAATATTGGTTGCTCGGAGGACTCTTTTTAGGTATACTAGAGAAGCTTTTTATTCAGTTTTTTAACTAAAAGTCTGTTATGGGAAAAAAATTACTTAAAAATTTTATCATTGTATTTTTCTTTTTTGTTCTGATTATGGCTGTCTTCAGCCTATTCAATGCATCATTCGGAGAGCCTGAAACAATCGGCATTAGTGAGGTGGTAGAAAAGATCGATTCAGGCGACGCAAAAGCTATTGCGATTACAGGAAATAAATTGACAATAACACTGTCGGATGATTCAAAAGTCATTGCATACAAAGAGCCCGCCGACTCTCTTAGTTCTGTGGCAAGCGATTATCAGCTCGATCCGGAGAAATTAAAAAAAGTGATAGTAACTGTAGAGGAGAATTCGGGTTTTTCATTCTGGGTAGGCGCAATTTTGCCGTTTTTATTTCCGATTCTATTGATCGGACTTTTTTTCTGGTTTATGATGCGTCAAGTACAAGGCGCGAATAGCAAAGCAATGTCATTTGGCCAGAGCAAAGCACGGGAACAAAAAGCACAGACAATAAAAAATAAAGTTACCTTCAAAGATGTTGCTGGCGTTAAAGAGGCAAAAGAGGAATTAAAAGAGATTATTGATTTTTTGAAAAGCCCTGGAAAATTTTTAGCGATGGGGGCTCGTATTCCAAAAGGTGTTCTTCTGATGGGTTCACCGGGAACTGGTAAAACACTCCTAGTAAAGGCTGTTGCTGGCGAGGCTAGTGTGCCATTTTTCCATATATCGGGGTCAGAATTTGTTGAGATGTTTGTTGGTGTTGGCGCTTCTCGGGTGCGAGATTTATTTAAAAATGCCAAAAAGGCAGCGCCATGTATTGTGTTTGTTGATGAGATCGATGCGGTAGGCAGGCAACGTGGTACTGGCTTAGGCGGCTCACATGACGAGCGGGAGCAAACACTCAATCAGATTTTAGTTGAGATGGACGGCTTTGACACTGATACCAATGTGATCGTGATGGCCGCCACAAACCGTCCAGATGTATTGGATCCAGCATTGTTACGTCCGGGCCGTTTTGATCGGCGGGTGGTTTTGGATGATCCAGATATTCAAGACCGCGAAGCAATTCTAAAAGTCCATGCAGCAAAAAAGCCGTTTAATGAATCTGTAAATTTTCGTGAGATCGCTGAACGTACGCCGGGTTTTTCTGGAGCTGATCTGGCAAATGTATTAAATGAGTCAGCGCTTTTGGCTGCTCGCAGGAATAAAAAGAAAATTACACAAGCCGAGTGTTTAGAGAGTATTGAAAAAGTATTGCTTGGTCCAGAGCGGAAAAGTTTGATAATTACCGATAAGGAAAAAAAGACAATAGCGTATCACGAGGCTGGTCATGCGCTTGTTGCACATATGTTGCCCCATGCGGATCCAGTACACAAAGTTTCCATTATTTCGCGTGGGAAAGTTGGCGGTTACACACTAAAGATGCCAACCGAAGACAGACGGTTACATACTCGTTCTGAATTTAAAGACGAACTCGCCGTATTTCTTGCTGGCCAGGTAGCAGAGCGTGAAGTGTTGGGTGAAATTTCTACGGGTCCCAGCAACGATCTCAAACAAGCAACACATCTTGCCCGTCAGGTAGTCACGCAATTCGGCATGAGCGATAAGCTTGGTTCGCGGACCTATGGAGAACAGGAAGAGATGATTTTCTTAGGCAAAGAGATTCATGAGCGGCGGGATTATAGTGAAAAGACGGCCCAGGTGATTGATGAGGAAGTATCTCGGCTGATTGATGAAGCGCATGATACCGCTCAGAACATTATAAAAAAATCGCGCCATTGTCTCGATACGATAGCAGAAGTTTTACTTGATAAAGAAACGATTGAACGTGCAGATTTCGAAGCAATTTTTAAAAAGGCTAAGGAGCCCCATCAAAAAAAGAGAAAGTAGCCATACGGTTCGATTTGCTGTATAGTTACCGTATCTAATATATAAATAGTAAGGAGGGTTATATGCCGATCGTGAAAAAAGTATCAACATCATCTACATACAGAGATGTGCTTAAGCGGGCATTTACGACTATTATAAAAAATAAGTTTTTATGGTTTTTTGGTTTTTTTGCCGCTTTTCTTGGGACCGCCGGTGAGTTTGAACCACTGTTTAAAAATTATACCAATATTGGTGATCGCTCGCGGGATATTTTGAGCCTACAGTCAGTTTATCAGGACGGTATTTTGTATTCATTATACAATACACTTGATCTTTTTTTCTCAGCATATCCGTGGCAGGCCTTTTTATTTTTGTTGATGTTTTTTGTCATTTTTATCATCGTTGTCTGGCTTGCAATCGTCGCTCAGATTGCACTTTTTGACTCTGCGTATAAGCTGGATAAGGGTAAATCAGTGAGATTTGGAGACGGTTATCGTGTTGGTAATAAGCACTTTGGTTCAGTGCTGCTTATCAACATCGTTGTAAAGGCTGTCTTATATGCAATATTTGTCGTAATTGGCGCGCCGCTGATTACATGGTTCTTAGTGAAAAATACATTGTTGGGTGGGATCATCTTTATAATTTTAGTGTTTGTCGTTTTTATCCCTGTTTCAATAATTGTGTCTTTTATCGTTAAATACGCGATTGCGTACATTGTGATCAAAGAAAAGCATGCTGGTGAATCAGTGAAACTTGGGTGGGATCTTTTTAAAAAAAATTGGCTTATCAGTATTGAAATGGCACTTTTGATCTTAGCGATTGGATTAGGCGCTGGATTGGTAATTGTACTTGGGATGGGATTAACTTCTGTGCCGTTTGTTATTCTTGGAATGATTTCATTTTTTATTAATTCAAGCGCTGGATTTTCAATTGCGATTGTACTTGGGACGATTACATGGTTTGTCTTACTAGCAATTGTTGGATCAGCGTTTGTCGCGTTCCAGTATACAGCATGGACATTCCTATTTGTGAAATTGACTGGGCAGAAAGCAGAGAGTAAATTAACACGATTGATCAGCAAGTTGTCTTCGAAAAAAATATCAGCATAGCTGCGGGTAACGCAGCCAGTTTTGGAGCGCGTCAATCTATTGACGGTGATAGGTTTTTGGTGTTACAGTGTTAGCAAATTACAAATTTTAAAATCGTGCGCATGTAGCTCTCGCCCACTAGCGCCTGAGCGCAAGCGATGGCGAGCGGGCAGTCGGTTACCCCGCACAAATCTCACTACGTTCGATTATACGGGGCAGGGAGCACCACTTGAGGGCGTATAGCTCAAGGGTAGAGCGCTACTCTTATAAAGTAGTGGTTCCAGGTTCGAATCCTGGTACGCCCACCATAAATAAGCGTAATGGGGTCGACTTTCCCCGCCTTTTCAGGCTGGGGAACTGGCATTTGATCTTCGCGCTTCGTATGACGCGCTTGACCCGGTCCATCTGTGGACCAACGTTGAGTATTTTCCGAAGAGTGGTGACTGGTACACCTATCTGGATGCTAATTTCCGGATCGGTACACCCGGACTCGTCGGAATTGAAACCGAGAACATGCATTTTGCAGGCAAGGAAGACGATCTGAGTGTCGGTCCGAGTGTGGTTCTACCGTTCAAATCAGGGCAATTTGTTCTGATCGGAGCATATCAGTTCCACAGCGCCGACAACCCAAACCAGGTGTGGACACGCGCCGTACTCAACTTCTAAGCCGTTATGAAAAAACGGAGGGTTATAAAAACAAAGGAGGGATTTGTATATTTTGTATACATATGTTCTCTGGTAGCACTAACCACGCTACCACCTTTTCCCCGTTACCAACAAACATTAGTGCAAATTCATACGAGCGCACCTTAGAAAAGGTTTGCTCGGAACTGAAATAAACGTTGGTTGCAGAGAAAAAGTAAATTTAAGTCATTAATTTAAGAAAGGGGAAAAACTATGTCAGAAACAGAGGAAAAAATTAATTCGGAAGTCGAAAACGCTCGGCTTATTGAGGAGAATGAAAGGCTAGTAAAAGAGAATAAACGGATGGAAAGCGAAAATCGTCAATTACAAAGCCAGCTTGAAGCAGCGAAGGAACAGGAAGTCAATATGGCAATCGAGCAACGCTGACCTAGGCCAACAAGATAAAGTAGGGCAACAGTTTTTTTCGGCAGAGAGACTTAAACCACTCTCTGCCGCTTTTTTCTGATGCCGACAAACGTTCGTGGAAATTAAAAAAACCAGCGCATCTTAGCTTTCGATTCAACTCAGGCTATTCGAGAGATGGTTCGCTAGGAACGGCAATTTCAAGTTGGTGGGAGAGAAAAGGTAACCAAAAACCCCCTGAAAAATCGAGGAGGTTTTTGTGGTGTAGCTTTTCGTAAAGCTAAAGCTTTACATACCCAAAAGTGTATTAGTTTTATTTGTTCTTGAGTGCGTCTTTGAGTGCTTTTCCTGATTTGAATTTTGGAATAGTTACAGCAGGAATTTGGATTCGTTCGGACGGATTTTGCGGATTGACGCCGCCTCGCGCTGAACGTTCTTTTGGCATGAATGTTCCAAAGCCCGTAATGGTCACTTCATCGCCGGATTTAAGGGTTTCTGTTGTTATCTCCGTGAACGCTTCAAGCATGTCTTCTGCTTGTTTTTTTGATACTCCAATTTTTTCTGCAATTCTGTTGATTAGTTCACCTTTTTTCATTTTTTCACTTTAGTTAATGATAAACCGTTTTTTTAAAAGAGGGTTATACGGTGACCTCGTTAAAGATACGTTTGATTGAAAGTGCTTTCCTTGTCTGAGGATCAATAGTTATCATTGTTGCATTGACGATACAGTTACCATGTTCAGGTATATCATGTGCTTTTGATTTGCCGGTCAGAAATTTTTCGATAATGATGTCTTTATCGACGCCGATAACTGACTCTTTTAAACCAACCATGCCGACGTCTGTTTGATATGCAGTACCTTGCGGCAGAACCGTTTCATCAGCGGTAACGATATGGGTGTGCGTGCCGAGCATTGCCGTAATTCGTCCGTCAGTATACCACCCAAAAGCAATTTTTTCTGAAGTTGCTTCTGCGTGGAAGTCAACAAAGACTCCGGCATAGTCGTCGTTGCTGTATTGATCCAGTATGGCATCTATCGCATGGAAGGGACATGTAAATTCGTCCTCAATGAACACTTTGCCATTTAAGTTTACCACAAGTAGCTTTTTTTCGCCAATATTAACGATTTGATGACCATATCCCGGCATATCGGTCGGGTAATTCGCTGGGCGAAGCAAGGGAGCACTCTGTGATTTAAAAATATTTTCGACCACTGGTTTTTTCCAGATATGATTACCTGAAGTGAAGAAGTTAATCCCAGCTTGCATACACTCGTCAAGTGTTTTTTGCGTAACACCAACTCCATGAGCAAGGTTTTCTGCGTTGGCGATCGTAAGATCCGGGTGTAACTCTTTTTTTAGATCTGGAAGTATGGCCGCAAGCGCTCGTCTGCCTGGTTTGCCAACGATATCACCAAAAAAGAGTATTGTGAGAGTGTCTTTAGTGGGCATATTCTGTTACTCTTCGTTCCCGGATTACATTAACCTTGATTTCACCGGGGTATTTCAGTTCCTGTTCAATTTTTGTCGCAATTTCTTTGGCTAATTTAACAGCCTGTAGATCATCTATCCGATCAGGCACAACGAAAACTCTCACTTCACGGCCTGCTTGGATTGCATATACTTTTTCAACGCCTTCGAATGTTTTTGCGAGTGATTCCAATTCATCAAGTCGTTGGAGGTAGTGTTCATAGGTATCTTTTCTAGCACCTGGTCGTGCGCCAGAGATTGCGTCGGCAACTTTTACGATAACCGATTCGAGTGATGGCGGTTCGTCCTCATGATGATATGCAATGCAATCAATAATTTCTTTTGGCAGGCCAAATTTTTCCCCAATGTCTTTGCCGATTTCCGGATGAGTACCCTGAATTTCGTGATCGACCGCTTTACCGATGTCGTGGAGGAATCCACCTTTTTTCGCGAGCGCAACATTTGCGCCAAGCTCTTCGGCAAGGAGCGCTGACAGGTGTGCAACTTCGATCGAGTGGCGGAGATTGTTTTGGCCATAACTTGTCCGGTATTTCAGTCGCCCGACAATTTGTAGCAGTTTTGGATCAAGTCCGGTTATGCCGACTTCGTACGCAGCCTCCTCACCGGCTTTTTTAATATCAAGCGCCAGTTCTTTTTTTGCTTTTTCCATCATTTCTTCGATTCTGCCGGGATGGATTCTTCCGTCTTCGATGAGTTTGTCGAGCGTCCGTTTTGCAAGGTGCCGGCGGATTGGACTAAATCCTGAAATGACAATTGCCTCGGGTGTATCATCAACGATAATTTCAACACCAGTCAACTGCTCTAGAGTTTTAATATTTCTTCCCTCACGGCCAATGATACGGCCTTTCATGTCATCCGACGGAAGATTAACAACTGTTGTAGTCGTTTCAGCCGTGTGTGATGCTGCAGTTCTCTGGATTACTCTTGAGAGCATATCTTTTGCTTCGCGCTCCAATGATTCGCTCGACTCTCTTTGAAGTTTTGCGATACGTTGTACCAGTTCGTCTTTAATTTCACGTTCGGTGTTATCCAGGAGAACTTTTTTGGCTTCTTCTTGCGTCAGACTTGCGATTTTTTCCAGCTTTTCCATCTGCGCTTCTTTTATTTTCAGGATCTCACGCTTTGCGGTCTCGAGCCGATTTGCTTTTTCTAATAGTTTTTGTTGCTTTTCTTCAAGCGACATTAGCTTTTGATCAAAGCGGCTCTCTCGATTTTCCAGCCGTTCTTGTAGATGCCGTAATTCTTTGCGGCGGTCTTCTGCTTCTTTTTTTGCGTCATCAACGACTTTGATCGCTTTATCCTTTGCGGCAATAATCATTTCTTTTTGCTTGCTCTTGGTCTCCTGAATGAGGTTTTGTAGTTTTGATTCCGCGGTGTCAATTTGCTTTGCAGCCCATATTTTTCGAGCTATATATCCGAGAATGAGCCCTCCGGGAAGGGATACAATAGTGAGCAACACCCAGATCCAGTTTTGAAGTTCCATATGTTTTTATTATGTAATTGTTAATTAGACAGCGATAAAAGAGGGACTCCCGCACTGGTCGGGTCCTCGACTACTTGTATGAACGTGGGGAGTAGAGAGTTAGCTTTTACTTATTGATAATTTTATCAATAATTCCGTACTTTTTTCCTTGCTCTGTAGACATGAAGAAATCGCGATCCGTATCATCACTTATTTTTGTCATTGACTGTCCCGTGTGTTTTGCCAGAATGCCATTGATTCGGTCTCTGATTTTGATAATGTGTTCTGCGCGAATCTTGATGTCAGCTGCTTGTCCTTCAGTGCCACCCATGACTTGATGCAAGAGTATTTCAGCGTTTGGTAACGCAAAACGTTTCCCTTTCGCGCCAGCAGCCAAAAGAACTGCGCCCATTGAGCCTGCTAAGCCCACGCAGATGGTTGCGACGTCTGGTTTTACGTACTGCATCGTGTCGTATATTGCGAGCCCTGCGGTTACTGAACCTCCGGGAGTGTTTACATAGAGTTTGATATCTTTGGTTTTATCTTCAGACTCCAGAAACAGAAACTGCGCAATTACGGTATTGGCTATTGCGTCATTGATCGGGTTGCCGAGGAAAATAATCCTTTCTTTAAGTAGCCGAGAATAGATGTCGTACGCTCGTTCACCATGTGAAGATTTTTCAACAACGGTAGGTACGAGGTACATAGTTTGTTGTTAGTTATTGGTTGTTGGAAATTAATTTTATTAAGTGTAATTTATAGTATAGTGGTTATCTGTTATTTGTCAACCCATGGTTGAAAATAGGATTTTTTATACATCATCCTCGGCGCCCACGCTCGGAATCGGAAGAGGTGTATTATTATAAAATTCCAGAGCAGGTCTCCCTTCGGGTCTGAGCCTCAGGGTTGAAAACCGCGCCTGCGATGGTTTTTTTATTCGACTGGCAGCACTTCCCAACCGTCTTTTGTTTCCTGCAGCGTTCCGCGAATACTAAACCCGGCAGCCTTTTTATGGCCGCCACCGCCAAAATATTTCGCGATCTTTGATACATCAACATCTGGCTGAGTGGTGCGCAAGCTTGCTTTAATAGTACCGTCAGTTTTTTCTCGTAACACGATGATTGCTTTTGCGTGTTCTACGTTATTCAGAAAATTGGAAATGCCTTCCGAGTTATCTTCATCCATGCCAAGCTCTTTGAAATCTTTTTGCAATAATACCGTAGTGACAATGCCCGTTTCCTTATTTTCCTTGAGACGTGAGAGCGCCCGTCCCCACAGTTGCAGCTGTTTCAGCGGTTTATTTTGAAATGCATTGGTTATAATTTCTTTTGCACGAGCGCCTGATGCCATGAGTCGCGATGATACTTCAAAAGAAGATGGCGTGGTTGCAAGATTTGAAAAGCCACCCGTGTCCGTCAGGATGCCAGTTAAGAGGCTGGTTGCCACATCTTTTGGCAGTGGGTGTCGGAAGTAGTCAAGTAGATGAAAAATAATTTCCGATGTTGATGACGCCTTGTGATGGACCAAGTTGATATGTCCATAGTGCTGGTTCGTGGGGTGGTGATCAATATTAATCACGACCGGCAATCCTTTCATTTTCCTAAAGTGTTCATCAACCCCAGCATACACAAGGTCTCCAGAATCGAGCACGATGACCAGATCATGTTCATGGCGCAATAAAATTGTCTCATCGTCAGTAATACGGTTTACGTTTGGAAGGAAGGATAAATAATCTGGTATTGGCGAAGCGCAGAAAAGTTTATGCTTGGTCTCCATGAGTTCCAAATAATGGCTCATACCCAAGAGAGAACCTAATGCATCACCATCGGGATTTTTATGGGATATAACAACGACCGACTCAGCTTTTTTTACTTCGTCGTTAATTTTTTGGAATAATGGGTAAAATTCTTGCATAGGAATTTAGTAGTATATGCCTTTTCTTGGCTCGACACACTATACTACTGTTCCTTGTGAATTTTGTCAATAAGTGCGTCAATATGGGCTGCTTCTATTTCAGTTGTATCAAGCTGGAACTGTAATCTTGGTGTTTTCCGTATTACTAAAATATCACCGAGTGCATACTGGAGTGCTTTTGCTTTTTTTTCTAAATCAGCCAGTGTACTATGCTGAAACTGTTCGGGAAGTACACTAATTGAAATGCGTGCCTGGCTGAGATCGCGCGTCGTGTTTACTTTGGTAATAGTAATGAGGCAGCCCGGTGGTGTTGAAATTTCTTTGAGAATTATTTCACTGAGCTGTTGGTGTATCAGTTCGTTGACTTGTTTAATTCGATGTGATGCCACACAGGTAGTATGTTTGTAGTTAGCCCTGGTATTCTTCTTTGTATACTTCAATAAAATCCCCTTCTTTGATAATTGCCTGTCCATCAAATTGAATTCCGCATTCCGAGCCCGATGGCGCGGTACGTACCTCTTGCTCTGATTGTTGCAATTTACCCAGGGTGCCTTTTCCAACAATTTGATCTTCCCGTAGCACTTTTGCCTTTGCGCCGGTCTCAATTTTTCCTTTTGTGATTTGACCGCCGATGATCATGTGCTTTTTTTCGGTTCTGAAGACTGCAAGTACTTTGATCCGTCCAAGTTCAATTGTTTCAAGTTTGAGAGTTTGCAGTTTTTTAGCTTGTTCCTTGACGTCATTGAACAAGTCGTAAATAACTTGATAGGTGCGAATCACAACTCCCTTTTCTTGGGCGATGTTTTTTGCGTGGGTATTTGTTTTTACGTTAAATCCGTAAATTAAGGCACCGGTACTTTCAGCCTGTAGTACGTCTGCTTCAGTGATATCTCCTAACCCCTTTTTGACGACTGTTACCTTGACTTCATCCGATCCAAGCGTTTCAAGTGATTGGATAATCGCTTCCTGAGAACCACGGACGTCTGTTTGTAAAAATATGTCGACAGATTTATCCTCATCCTTGGATTCATCTTTCTTGTTTTTTGTCTTGACTTGCCGTCGGTCACGGTACATCTTTTTTTGATGCTGCAAATCCCGAGCTTTCTTTTTAAGTTCTCTGCTGTCTTGTATGACCTGGATATAGTCGCCTACTTCCGAGGCGTTTTCTAGTCCTAAAATCTTAACCGGTGTTGCAGGTCCTGCATTGGCAATTATCTCTCCATTGAAATCTCGGAGTGCTCGAATTTTTCCGATTGAACTGCCGACTTGCACTGAGTCACCTTGGCGTAACGTTCCTGTTTGGACAATTGCAGTTGTGACTGGACCTTCGCCTGTATCAACATGGGATTCGATCACAGTGCAGATCGCCGGTCGATCGGGATTTGCCTGAATATTTTCTTTTTCTACATCAGCAACCAGCAATAGATGTTCGAGTAGTTCATCGATGCCTTTCTCTGTTTTTGCTGAAATCGGCACGCAGATTGTGCTGCCGCCCCAGTCTTCGGGGAGCAGATTCTTTTGAGCGAGTTGCTGCTTCACTTTTTCTACATCAGCTTCAGGTTTGTCTATTTTATTTATTGCAACAATGAACGGTAATTTTGCTCCTTCGATGATTTGTAACACTTCTTCCGTCTGCGGCTTGATGCCGTCATCAGCCGCTATTAAGAGAATGGCGATGTCCGCGACGCGTGCTCCTCGGGAGCGCATCGCTGTAAACGCTTTGTGTCCCGGCGTATCAATAAATGTAATTTTTTTTCCGTTTTTCTCGACCTGATATGCTCCAATGTGCTGCGTAATGCCGCCCGATTCTTTTGCGAGCACGTTTGTTTTTTTTATAGTATCTAGTAGCTGAGTTTTTCCGTGGTCAACATGACCCATGACAACTACGACCGGAGGACGAGCCTGTCTTTTATTTTCATTATCTTTAAGTAAATCCTCGATCGTTGTTTGCTCCATCCCTTCTGTATTTTCATCGCGCTCTTCTTGTGTTGTAGTAAAACCGAAATCCTCGGCAATAATACTTGCTGTTTCAAAATCAATTTGTTCATTGAGATTAGCAAGGATGCCATTCTTCATGAGTTCCTGAATGATTGCTGCTACTGGTTTTTCTAATAATGTAGCAAAATCACGCACTGTAATGGAAGCAGGGATGCCAATATCTTTTTTTGCAACTGTTGATTCTTCTGTCTCAACAATTTCTTCGGCTTCTTCTTGGTCGCGTACTTTATTAAGGACGTTAGGATTTTCACGTACCGTGTTGATAATTTTTTGTGCTACTGCATCGTCAACTTTGATTGCTTTCATCCCAACATCAAAACCGATAAGCGGAAGTAGTTTTCTGAGCTCACTGGTGGGTATCTTGAGACGTCGTGCTAGTTCGGTGACATTCATGTAGTAATAATATTTTAAATATAAAACGATCTTTTGCTTGGCAAGATCGTTCGTATGTTGAGCGGTACGCCAATTGTGGGCGAGTTGCTTAAAACATACGATTCTTGCCGACGATTATTTTTAATTTTTTTGGAAGCACTTCTACCGTAACTGGAGTTTTGATAGTTGTTTGGCCATCAGCAATGATTGGAACTGATTCTCTGTTGCATTTAACCTTGATTTTTTTGAAAGGAAACACGCTGTCGTCGGTGAACTGTGTCTGTCGTTTAAAAAAACCTCTTTCCTTTTTTTGTGTTGAGATAATAGCTTCCAGAATTCCATCGGTAGGAGAAGAAATCTTTTTCCGATCCGTAGTATTACCGTTTAATGGACCAAAATTTCTAATACTGATATTCTTGGCAGTAGAGAGCGGATTGATATTGTACCCTTCGCAGTCCATGAATATTTCACGTTCCGCCGGTACTTCGAGAGATGAAACAAAATATGTATTATTAGCTTTGCCAAGATCTATCTTTTCAATGATGCGCGCTGACAGGATATTACATGCTGCTTCGCCTTGTGGAATGCCGAGCATTGAGGCGATAGTATTGTCGGGACCAATCGGAATCATCCCGAGAATGACTGAGTGGTCTGTTAAAAGGCTAATGACCTTACTGAAAGTTTTATCATTGCCAACTGCTACCAAAGTGTCAATACCTTTTGATGCTGCATCGCGGATAATTTCTTTTAAACTTTTTAAGATAGTCAGTTTTTCAGTTCTTCCGCTGATCCCCAAATCCATGAGACGTGTTTCGATCTTATGCAGGAGCAGTTGATACTTTTTATCACCCAGAAATGAGTCGTACACATAATAGTACATACCGTGCAATTACTTTTCAGTTCTTTTTGAATCACTCTTAATTTCATCGATTGCTTGTTCTTGCAGCATTGTACATTTTCCATTTATTACCGCGCCTTCTTCAACAGACAGCGTTTTTGTTTCAATATTTCCAAGAATTTTTGATGAGCTGGTAAGTTGCGCCTTTTCTTTAACTAATACATTTCCACGAATTTCTCCTTGAAGAAAAAGATTGTTTGCAGCAACTTCTGCTTTTATTTTTGCATTTTTTCCTACTTTTAAGTCACGACTGGTTTTGATACTTCCTTGCACAAATCCGTTTACAGTGATATTGCCCCCGCTCTTAAAATTACCCTCTACCTTCACGGAGGGACCAATAATAGTTTCCATTTCACCGGAAACATTTTTGCCTTTTTCAAAAATGGCCATAGTAGTTTTAAAGTTAATGTATATTGAATTATGGTTTATTTTAGTATTTTTTCCCATGCAAGTCAAATAGCAATTGCAATTTTCTAAACTTTAGTATACACTCAAAAATATCATTAATTAACTTGGTTATGCCAAAAGATAAAAGGAAAAAGAAGTATCTGCAAGGGATGGAGCACTTAAAGCCTGTTGCACCAGCTCAATCTCAAGAAGATGTAATTCAGTATTCTCGGCAAAGCAGCGAGAGTATGGGGCCAGTCCCAGATAATACAGAACATTCAGTACTAAAAAAAGAACTCACAACGGTTTTAATAATAATGACATTACTTTTTCTTACATTAGTAACATTAATGTACATTGATAGATCAAGTTCAATTTTGCTAGAATTAGCGGAAAAAATCACTTCCTTTTTTGTAAAATAGTATTTTGCGACACTGAAATTTACCTAAATTAAGCCAGAAATAATAGATATTTATAGGATTTACAAGCAATGGGTCGAGTGATCTATTTTTTTTACTAAAATTAGCGAAATTCATTTGCTCCACCGCTTGCTTACTATGGATAATGATTGTTCCACGTGCCCGCCCCGCTGCCTGGAGCATATTATGTACTAAGCTAAATATAAACGCATATGACAATGTTCCACGTGGAACATTTTATACGCCAGCAGGCGGGCGGGGGAACAATTAATAATAGGCCCTCGTAATTTCCCACTTCAAGGGATCACCCGTAGGGTGACAATGGATACCCTGCCCGCCTTAGCGAGCCTTCGTAGTTCAATGGATAGAACAAAGGACTCCTAAGCCTTAGATAGAGGTTCGATTCCTCTCGAGGGCAATTAAGGCAGGCTTAACTTGTCCCACCACTTGGGGCCTATAGCTCAGCTGGCTAGAGCGCTGCATTCGCATTGCAGAGGTCACCGGTTCGAATCCGGTTAGGTCCACCAAGTGGTGGGGTAAAGTAGAGTTCCTAATTAGCATTTTGGATGTTACCGGATCGAGTCCGGTATGGTCAGCCTGTCCGTACGGCGGGCAGGCACGAGACCCGAGCCTATCTTGGCTTCTGCTAAGGTAGTAGGGAACGACAAATCCCCTTTGTCCTGCTTAAAGTGAGAATAAGTGCCCGTTTTTTGGTATTTTTTTCCGGTTCATTTTATGCTACAATGTAATCATCGGCAAACTAATTTTTTAACCAATTGCTGAAAGGAGGTGAGAAACATGACAGGAACCGAAGAAATCGTTCTCAGTTCATTTTCTGATTTTTGGAGTCAATTCACAAGCTTTATTCCCACATTACTTCTTGGTATTGGGCTGCTTTTTGCAGGCTTTATTTTGGCATGGATTTTCGAAGTAATTGCGCGAAGGATTATGCAAGCAGTAAAACTTGAGGCAATTGTAGAAAAAGTAGGATTAAAAGGTCTTTTTGAAAAAGCTGGGCTAAAGATCAGCTTTACTAGATTATTGTCTGGTGTTGTTTACTGGTTTATATTAATTGTATTTCTCGCCGCTACAGTGAATGTTTTTGGACTTACACAATTATCAGATTTTATGGATCAGCTGGTAGGATACCTGCCAAATGTAATCGCAGCAGTAGCAATTCTAATTATTGGTATTTTGATTGGAAATGTATTGTATAACGTTGTAAAACATTCAAGTGAATCAGCCAAAATCAGCTCTTCTAGTTTTTTAGCATCGATCACAAAATGGTCAATATTTACATTTGCATTCATCGCCGCACTTGTTCAGCTTGGAATTGCACCTGATTTACTGAAAATTCTTTTTACGGGTTTTGTAGTAATGCTCTCAATAGCAGGCGGACTAGCATTTGGGCTTGGAGGTAAAGATGCAGCAAAAGAAGTAGTTGATAAGTTTCGAAGACACGTTTAAGTCGAATAAAATAGCAGCATCGAGTGGATTTTGATGTTGTTATTTTATTATCCCCACTTCTGCCTGCCCAAGGTAATAAATGTTCCCCCGTCTCACTACTGACGATTTAAGATTGTTCCACGTGGAACAATCTTACCTAATTTATTTATAACTAATTTTTATTATCAAGCGGCGGGGCAGGCACGTAGAAAAATTGCTATTGATTTGTTTTCTAGGAATTGATAAGCTTCGAAATACGATTGATCTGGGCCGTTAGCTTAGTTGGTAAAGCGCTTGCATGGCATGCATGAGATCACCGGTTCGAGTCCGGTACGGTCCACCACCCTTCAATTCATTTTTGTAAAAAATTAAAATTCACTCAGGGTGTCCTGAGAGTATCGAAGGACAAAAAACAGCTTTATAATAACGTAAGCCGTTTTTTGTTATTAGATAGTTTTTAATCGAACATGTACTGAACGATGATCTGTGATATAGTCGCCAAGCTTGACATTAATTGGTTTGAGCCCACGGACAAACATCCAATCTAACTTAAGGCCAAAAATTTCTAATCGAGTGAATGGCAATGCCCATGTTGTTGCGTTCAATCCAACAACCTCTTCAAATCCAAACTCCTTCCCCTTTTCCATAAATATTTCTTTTTCATCTTTTTCATAATACTCACCTTTGACAATAAGAGATTTTCGAGGCTCTTTGTGAAATAGCTGAATTATTTTTCGAGCAATAAAATTTTTCGTCATGACAGTGTTCATATCCCCACAAACGATAGTTGGTCCTCTAAATGATAGTGAATGCTTTAAAATTGTATTGAGCGCATCAAGCCGTTCAACAATTCCGATGTTTCCAATGCTGAGGTGAACGTTGTAAATTCTGATAAGCGTTGATTTGATATTGATGTCTGCATAAATACATTCTTCATGCACTTCATTTTTTTTGTATTCTTCATCCTGAGAGGCAGCAAAATTAAATTCACTATTCCTCACAATAGTATACTTGGTGAAAATAACATTAGCATTATAGTTTTTTGTGTGAAGTTTGAATTTATCAGTGATCAAGGCTTCGTATTTTTTTTTCCGACAAATTTTTTTCAACCCCAGCATCATGTTTGGAAATTCTTGAATGCACATGATATCATAGTCACTTTTTGAAAGAGTGTTGATAATTTTTTTTGGTTTCCGATACCGTGGAAAATCACGTCCCTGAATATTCCAATTGAGTATAGAAAATTCCATATATCCAGTATGCACGTTTTAAAAAGCCTTGACAACTTTTTATTAATGATATATACTGGGGGGGAGTATATGGTAGAAAGCGCAAAATCAAGAAAAATCAACCGGCTTAAAAAGGTGGAGTGTAACACCCCAACGATTATAGCCCGTTTGCATCGTATTCAAGGCCAGGTTGCCGGTATAGAGCGTATGCTACAAGGAAAGCGTGATTGTGTAAGTATTATTCAGCAAATTATTGCGGCACGGGAAGCACTTGATAAAGTAGCAATCCTTATTCTTGAGAGAGAAGCACTGGGTTGTTTTGGGAAAAAGGATAGTAAAAAGGCACTCCATGATTTGCAACGTATTATTACAGCCTCATTCAAAGCACTGTAATATGGATAGACATAATGTTGTATAATTGGTACAATAAATATCACCTTATTAATTATTAGTAATAAAAAGATGACAGTGCAAGAAGTCACAGACAAAAATTTTGAGAAAGAAGTACTTGAGTCAGACAGGCCGGTTCTTGTCGATTTTTGGGCAGAATGGTGTGGTCCTTGTCGGATGCAAGCTCCGATTATCGATGAAATTGCAAAAGATTTTTCAGAAAAAGCTAAAGTCGGCAAATTGGAAGTTGATCAGAATCCAGAGATGGCACAAAAATACGGCGTGATGAGCATTCCAATGGTAGCGCTCTTTAAGGGTGGCGAAGTAGTGTGGCAGGGTGTTGGGCTGCAGCAGAAAAAGCAGCTTGAAGAGGAGTTGAAGAAAGTAATTGGTTAGTGGTTGGTTGTAGGTTGTAAGTGGCAAGAAGAAAGAAATATGGATACTCATCATAGAGTTATCATTATCGGATCAGGTCCTGCCGGACTCACTGCTGCGATTTATCTCGCTCGCGCTGAGATGAAACCTGTTGTATTTGACGGAACGCAGCCAGGCGGACAACTGACGACTACAACAGATGTAGGAAATTATCCAGGCTTTGTGGAAGACATTGATGGTTCACGCTTGATGTCGCAGATGCGGCAGCAGGCCGAGCGTTTTGGCACGAAATTTATTCCCGAGGAAGTAACCAAAGTTGATTTTACAAAAAAACCATTTTCAATAACAACAAATAAACAAACTGTTGCTGCGGATTCGGTTATTATTGCGGCTGGCGCATCAGCAAGGTGGCTTGGACTCGAGAGCGAACAACGTCTCCGCGGAAAAGGTGTATCAGCATGCGCAACGTGTGACGGCTTTTTCTTCAAAGAAAAGGATGTTGTGGTGATCGGCGGTGGCGATACTGCTATGGAAGAAGCAACTTTTTTAACAAAGTTTGCAAAGACAGTAACATTAGTAATCCGTGGCGATGAGGGACAACTAAGAGCCAGTAAGATTATGTTAGATCATGCACGGCAAGATCCGAAAATTTCCTTTGAGTATAATTCAAAAGTTGTGGAAGTGCTTGGAGACCAAAGTGTGACAGGCGTTCGGATAAAAAATAACAAGACTAATAAAGAGCGTGAATTAAAAGTTCAAGGCGTGTTTGTGGCGATCGGTCGTAAACCTAACACAGCTTTTCTCAAGGACCAGCTCGAACTTACCAAAGGATATCTTAAAGTAACTGATAATACCAGAACGTCGGTCAAGGGAGTATTTGCATGTGGTGATGTTCAGGATTATCGATATATGCAAGCAGTTACTGCTGCGGGTGCGGGTTGTATGGCAGCACTTGATGTTGAAAAATATCTTCATTTATCCCGTTAGAAATTCCAGTAGGGTGTTTGACGCCGTCGGAAAAATTTTTTGCAGTAACCCCACGGCAATCGGCGTGGTATTATTTCTAACGGGATTTATTAAAAACTGAAAAATAAGCAGTTTTTGCGAATTTTTCTGAATTTTTGTTTTGCTCTCCATTTTAGTA
>CAZBNI010000003.1:0-2815 GCA_964493105.1 uncultured Gammaproteobacteria bacterium | reverse complement strand
AATTTTATTGCTGTACTTAGCCAAAAAACGATTAAACAGGATGAAAAATATGGTTTATTTATACACATTTTTTCTGTACAGAAAACGTATGATATGGTATGATGAATATTATGATTCCTATGCCGAGTTAAATAAATTTGACTCTATGCGGAAAAAATAAAAATAATTATTTACTAATACCCACGAGTTACTTTAGCTTTTGATTTTAGGTATTGCACTATGAAGAACGTGCGAATATCAAAAAGAGCCAATGCAATGCCCATTTCCGCTATACGGAAGCTGTATCCGTATGCACAGCGTGCTATGAAACGCGGCATTTTTGTACATTATCTAAATATTGGACAACCAGATTTACCAACTCCCACGCTCTATTTTAGGCAAATACAGCAACTTGCAAAAAAAAGTGTGGTGTATGCCCCGTCTGCAGGAACGAGCGATGCGATTGAAGCATGGCGTCAGTACTATCGATCATATGGAATTCAGTATAATCAGGACGAAATTATCATTACGACTGGAGGTAGTGAGGCGATCTTTTTTGCAATGCTTGCGGTTGCTGATTCTGGGGATGAGATACTAACATTTGAACCGCTATACACGAATTATTTATCATATGCGCGGATGGCAGGCATTTCATTAAAAGCGATACTCCTTTATGCTAAGGACAATTTTGAGATTCCAATAACACAACAGATACTAAAAAAAATAACATCAAAAACAAGAGCGATTATTATTTGTAATCCGTCCAACCCGACCGGTACGGTTTTTTCTAAAGCAGAGCTTAAGCGAATTACAGAAGTTGCCAAGAAAAAGAATCTTTTCATAATCACTGATGAAGTATATCGTGAACTTGTGTACAATGGGAGGCAGTTTATTAGTATGATGGAATTTTCTGAAGTACGTGATCGCATTATTATGGTCGACAGTATTTCAAAACGATTTAATCTGTGTGGGGCACGAGTCGGTTGTATCGCGAGTAAAAATAAACAGGTGATGCAGTGCGTTTTACGATTTGCACAGGGGAGACTTTCTGCGCCCATGCTTGAACAACTCGCAGTTATTCCGCTTTTGAAAAATCCACAGCGGCATACCAAAACATTAGTTGCAGAATATGAGCGTCGGCGTGCGGTAGTGATGGAGGCGTTTCGAGGAGTGTCGGGGATGTATTGCTCAAAACCGGTCGGAGCATTTTATGTATTGGTGACATTACCGGTTAACAACGCAGAACATTTTAGTAAATGGCTCTTGGAAAAATTTTCATATAAAAAAGAAACAGTCATGCTTGCACCGGGCAACGGTTTTTATATCACGCCTGGTCTCGGCAAAAAGCAGGTGAGGATTGCATATATTGAGAGCGTTCCAAAACTAAAGCGCGCAATGGAAATTATCAAGCGCGCTTTGCAAAAGTATAATGCAAGATATAAATAATTAATGGTATTGTATGACCACCATCAATCCTTTTGAAAATGTCTTAAAAAAACTGCGTGAAGCAACAAAGATACTTGGTTTGAGCAAGGAAGAGTATACAAAATTGAGCACTCCCGAAGCAGTACTTGAGCGGCAAGTAACGATTACTATGGATAGTGGAATTGAGCAATCATTTGATGCGTATCGCGTACAGTTTAATAGCGCATTAGGCCCTTATAAAGGAGGCATTCGCTTTCATCCGCACGCAGATTTGGACGAGGTAAAGACACTTGCGTTTCTTATGGCGCTGAAATGTTCGGTTGTAAATATTCCGATGGGGGGCGGCAAAGGCGGAATTCAGGTTAATCCAAAGGAGCTTTCTGAAACTGAATTGGAACGGCTATCCCGAGCGTGGGTACAGACCTTTTTTAAAGATATCGGCCCACAAAAAGATATCCCAGCCCCTGATGTATATACCAATCCTCAGGTCATGTTATGGATGACTGATGAGTATTCAAAACTCGCCGGTAAGCCATCGCCGGCTGCATTTACAGGGAAGCCGGTAGAACACGGAGGCTCAGAAGGCAGAGCCTTCTCTACTGCTCAGGGCGGATATTATGCAATACGAGAACTCGCAAAGAAACTTGGCATGAAACCCGAGGAAACGCGCGTGGTGGTCCAGGGTTTTGGTAATTCCGGCTACCACATTGCACGAATTATGCATGAAGCCGGTTATCAAATCATTGGTTTGTCAGATTCAAAAGGTGCGATTGTTACGCAACGTGGTTCGTTTGATCCTGAACAATTGTACGCGTATAAAAAAGAGCATGGTTCTATTCAAGAATTTGTGTGTGATGATAAGGATTGTTTGTGTGATAAACAGTCGCATATAACGAACGAAGAACTGCTGGAGATTGAAACGGATATACTCGTACCAGCCGCTTTGGAAAATCAGATTACCGATAAGAATTCGGACAGAATCAATGCAAAGGTGATTGTTGAACTTGCCAATGGCCCAACAACACCTGAGGCTGATACGATATTATATAAAAAGGGGGTTATCGTTGTGCCAGATATCTTGGCAAATGCCGGCGGTGTTATTGTCAGTTCGTTTGAGTGGGTACAAAATTTGCAAAATGAACACTGGACCGAGGAAAAAGTGCTTCAGAAACTTGATGATATTATCACCGGAGAATTCAAAAATATTTGGGACCTTTCGCAAAAGCAAAAGTTTGATATGAGGACGGCTGCTTTTGTTCTTGGAGTGAAAAGAATCCATGAAGCGATGGACAAGAATGGGTCATTACGGTCGTAGGAGTGAGTTCTATTGCAAAAGATGAGATACACCGGTAACACCCCTAAGATACCAAAAATGGTACAATAGAGGGTCCTAATTACCTAAACGTATCTC
>CAZBNI010000002.1:0-25354 GCA_964493105.1 uncultured Gammaproteobacteria bacterium | reverse complement strand
AATACTTAGAACAAGCTATCTACAATCTGATCAGCAACGCCTTAAAATACACGCCCTCTACCAAAATGGTTAAAGAAGCCAGAGCCCAGCGGGAAATCAAGGGAGTGGTGGAAGTGGCGGCGAGTCAGGACAAAGACGGGGTTTTAGTCAAAGTTAAAGACAATGGCATCGGGATACCTAAAAAGGAAATACCAAAGCTATTTACGAAATTCGGTCGCGCTTCCAACGCCACGGCCATGTACACGGACGGCTCGGGGCTGGGGTTGTTTATCGTTAGAGAAATAATTGAAGGTCATAAGGGCAAAGTTTGGGTTGAAAGCGAAATTGGCAAGGGCTCGACTTTTTTCGTGCGTTTGCCGATAGCGGCTTAATAAAATACTTGTTAAAGAGTATAATTACAAAGGAGGCGCAAATTAACGTTATGCCAAAAGATAAAGCCAAAATTCTAATCATAGAGGACGATCAGGACCAGATAAACATGTACCGGTTTAAATTTGAAAATGAAGGTTTTGAGTTCCTATCGGCCAGAAACGGAAAAGACGGGTTGCGTACGGCCAAAACCGCGCGGCCAGATCTGATATTGCTGGATTTGGTTCTGATCAATGAAAACGGCGTTGAGGTGATGGAAAAACTGAAAGCTAACCCGGAAACCAAAGCCATTCCGGTGATGATCCTGACCAACCTGGCCAAGAAATCAATGGAACAAAGAAGCAAGGAGCTTGGGTCGGTGGATTTCATCATTAAAACGCAAATATCGCCAAGTGGGCTAGTTAAAAAAGTAAGGGATGCTATCAATCAGTAAATTTTCCGTCATAATTTTAGAGTTGGTTAAATACTGGCTGTAATATAAAAATGCGCTATAATAAAAATACTATGAGTAAAATACTTTTAATTGAAGATGACAAAGACCAGATATTGCTGTATCAAACAAAGTTTGAACTGGAAGGCTATAGTTTTGTGGCTGTCGATAATGGGATGAAAGGTTTGGAAATGGCGGAAAAAGAAAAGCCGGATATTATTTTAATTGATTTGCTCATGGCAGGTATGGGCGGCATTGAAGTGCTGGAGGAGTTGAAGAAGAATCCTAAAATCAAGAATATCCCGACCGTCATTGTCACGAATTTGGATAAGCGTAAGCTGGCGCAAAAAGCCATGGACCTGGGTGCGCTTGATTTTATCGTCAAATCCAGGGTGCCGCTCCGGGAGATGATGGCCAGAATTGAAGGTTTTTTAAAGAAGAAATAATCGGTCTTCCTATATGTTTTAAAAAACTCGCTATCTTAAGCGAGATTTTTTTATTAAACTTTGAAGCGAATCGTTGTCTATTTTTTTCGCTTATATTGCTTAATTAATTTTTCCATAATTTTCACCAATTTTTCCGGCGTGGTAGTGTATTTAATGATAAAGGCATCAGCTTTTAATTCTTTCGCTTTTTTTTGGTATTCAGCGTTATCCCAATTGGTTAAGATCAGCACCGGTACCAGCTGGTAATTTTTTTTCTTTCTTAGGAATTCCATTATCATCCAACATTCGGAATCTGGCAGCACCACGTCTAGTATAATCGCTACTGGGTTCTCCTCTTTTAAAGCCAATACCGCGGAAATGGCCGTGTGAGCGATAATGGGCTTGTATCCTTCGATCACGAATTTCTGCCTGAACATTTCCGCCAGGAATTTATCGTCTTCGACAAAGAGGATTTTTCCTTTGTTCTTTCCGCCAGAGGCGCCCGCCTGCCGGACGGGCAGGGATCCGCCTTTGGCGGACTTTTTATGTTTTCCTTTGGTGGGCATTGTTTTATCTATTGAGGATCTTCTTTAGATATCCGTATATTATTTTACCATGCGTGTCTTTTTTATTCAATCTTTTCAAGAATAGCCTCGTTTCTTTGTTCTTGGTAATTTCTGATATCGTACCCAACTTAAGCAAGCCGTCAAAAACGAAAATTCGATAAATTTCTTCTTCGGATAAGCCCAGCGCTTTAAAAGCCTTGATTGCCGTTTTTTCCGAAGGCTGGCGCTGTTCTTTTTCTATCCGAAAAAGGGAAATTCGGTTAATGCTAAGCTTTTGAGCGAGCTCCATCACTCCGACTCCCTGTTCTTTTCTTAAAATTTTTATTAGTTCGCCAATCATATTCTTTACGGACAGTATATCACCTTTCATGAATGCGGGCGAGAGGCTGCCTGTGGATAAGTTGCCTTGACAGGTAACATAAAGTACTATATAGTAACCTGTTTTAATGTTACCTAATTAGGCAACTATGACTATACAAGAATTAGAAGATAAAATAATCGACTTGGAAGACTTTTTTAAGAGGGTCGCTTCCAGATTTAATGAAAGAGCTGCATTAAAACGGCTGTGCTTCCTATTGCCAAGTGAGAATAACGGAAATTATATAACAAAATATGCGACATTTCATATATTTATATGCCTATCGCAAAAGAACATTCATCGTTTGAATAAAAATTCCCATGAGGATATTCTTTGTCCCCATAATGCGCTACAGCGTTGCGGCCTTTTGAGGCGAATGTATTTAAAGATTTATTGGAAAATACGGTTGCGAGACCCGGTCGCGATTATGCCGATTTACCGAGATAGAGAAATCGCCTGCATTATTTTATTTTTCGATCGATTGGCTAATGATTGGTTGAGTAAGCACAGTCACAGCGTTGACGCACTCCAGCGGGAAATTGCTTATTGCCTTGAGGCTATTATACTTTATAATCAGGCATTGGAAAGAATTATCAGAGAATATGGTCGCTCGAATAGGCGGCCAGTTGGCTGTGTAGATCAACTAATTAATGAGCAAGCTTCGGTGTTGATTGGCAAGAAAGTTGAGTTTTTATAATGAAAGCGCAATAAAGTTTGTGCTTTCATAATTTGTAGTAGATCTGTTTTACAGATTACTTAATTTTATAGTTGATATTGATTTATCTAGTAGTTTTTCGAAATTTTTATCTTTTATCCAAAATCTTTGCAATTCCTTTATCAGTTTTTTGTGCTTTGGGTATGATTTATCTTTTGGTAAGTTTAATTTATGTAACATTGAAACAGTTAAAATAAAAGTTACAATTTCGTTTAGTTCAGAGAATTGTTTTTGGCTAAGCCCTTTCATTAGGCAGTATTTCATATAATAATGAGCAACTTGAAGGTGATACAATTCATGAATAATAACTGTAATTTGTTTTTTTGTACTTTTTTCTGCGGGTATCATAAACCAGCTGTCGCTAATATCATATGGCATAAGTCCGGCGGTGGTAAATGAGACATGAAAAGTGTTGGTATAAATCGGTTTTTTAGTCAGTTTTTCGATAGACAAAAAGATAACAGATCCGTTTTTCTTAAAATATTTTTCCAGTCGCTGTTTATTTTTTTCTAATCTTTTCATTTCCTCTGCCGAAAAATTCTTGATTTTTTTCTGATTATTTTTTACATTAATTAATCCATGAGGTAAATTAACCATATTGGTAACCCTTTGCCAATTTTTGGCATCTTGATTTTTGTCAATTTTGAAGATAATTTTAGACATATTTCATAATAAGCATACAATAGTTAAGTATAAATAAAAAGAACCAGAGAACTTAAGGTAATGTTGAAAGAGTTTAAGAACTAGGTGCGGTTGATTATTAGGTAAAAGCGCAATACCAGCCAGCCGATGTGGTGGAGAAGGCGAAGAAGATAGTGAAATAGTTGAATATTAAATATTAATATTCTTTTTTTGCGCCTCAATAATTTGAAAAATAGCTGGTTTTTTGGTATAATATAAATAAGTATGACAAAAAATGATTCAAAACTTAATAACTTTTTAGTTCCTGCAAAAAGAGCTACTTACGCTTCATCCGGCGAGGGCGGCGAAAGACGGTTGGCTGACGGCGCTAAAGAATTAATATTCAAAAAGGGTTTGTATAAATACCGCGACCGTTATTTTGGCTCTAATCCTTTTATCGGCCAAGAAATAGTTTTTTATAACAAAAAACCTATCTGGGGCATGAATTACTCTGGCGGGATTATAAATAATATAATTGATTCTCAAGAGGTATATTCTTTTTTGAAAAATGCATTAAAACAAGTTTCAAAAAGTAATCCATATCGTGGACCGGAAACGCTATCGTCCGGCCAATGGAAATATTCCTGTACGGCAAAGGGGTCGGTTAGTAATTTTTCAGGACGTGAAGAGATCTTCTGGCGTAAGAAAAAGGTGTATGAGCTGCTTTTTCATGGAGGAGAGATTCGGTAAAATTTTCGGGCAGGCTCTGGATTTTACGACAACAGAAATATTATGAATAAGACAACTAGGGATTTTTATCAGATTTCCCTTAAATTGATTTTAAAGAACGGCAAAGGCGAGGTGCTCTTAATGAAAGCCCAGAACAAGGACACTTACGCCGGTTTTTATGATTTGCCCGGCGGCCGGATTAATGTTGATGAATTTGAAGTCCCATTGCCGGATATTCTGCGGCGTGAAGTGCGTGAAGAGATTGGCAATGTTCAATATGATCTCAACCTGCGTCCTGTGGCCGTGGCCAGGCATTTAATTCCCGCCAGCATTTCAGTGCATAAACGTGACGTTCATGTTCTGTATTTATTGTATGAAGGATTATACAAAAGTGGTGAAGTGATTATTAGCCGGGAACACACCGGCTTGTTATGGGTTGATCCACAAAAAGTGCAGCTAGAGCGATATCTAAAATCAGGAAACCTTGAGGGTATGCTGATGTATTTGGATCATTATAGTGTGGGGTAAGATTTTCATTACATAGATAAATAAAAATGATTGTATTATACGTCGTCCGCCACGGTGAAACAGATTATAATAAACAGGGCAAATATCTGGGTAGATTAGACCAACCGTTGAATCAAGTCGGCATAGATCAAGCCAAAAGATTATCCGAAAAAATAAAGAAGTTACCGATTGATATGGTGATATCCTCACCATTAGAACGTACTATGCAAACCGCACGAGTTATTACGCCTGGTTATGAGGTAATTCAGAATAAATACTTTATTGAACGTTCTCTTGGCGTTTACGAAGGACTTGCTAAGCAAGAAGCGCAACAAAAGTATCCTGATTTATATCAAAAAGTAATAACCAGAATTTTTAACCAAGCACCGCCCCAAGGTGAAACAATCAACCATGTGCAAGACAGAGTGTTTAAGGGTTTAGATGATTTAAAGTTAAAATATCCGGATAAAAATATTCTTTTGGTAACACACGCTTTTATTGCTAAAGTAATTAATAAATACTTTCATCCTGAGTTATCCGATGAAGGATTTTTTGATTTTGTATTACCCTTAATTGGTGTGAAAAAGTTTGTTTTGGATTAAATTCGTTGTTTAGGTAATATTACGCTATAATTAGCCACATGAGCTAAGAATGGGACGTGTCTCAAAAGTCTTTCTTATGTCCCATTTGTCCCATTTTGAAAATCAGACCCCGACCCACATGCCTCAAACATGTCCCGTCGAATGACTGGATCACGCCCTGTTCAAAGTGCCAAAAAACACTTATAATGCCTATATAACTGTGGCACCTAACCCGAGTGTCCCGAATGAACAACGTGAATGGGGAAAGGAGTGGTAATTAAATAATATTTAACAATAATTATATGGCCGAAGAAAACAACACGCCCGCAGATCACGGCAAAACGCTGGCATCATGGAAATTTCCTGAATTTATAAAGCCGGAAAGAACAGCTTCATGGTATGTGTTGGCTTTTATCGTGACTATCGCGCTACTTGCTTTTCATTCTTCACACAAAGCTATTTATTCGGCGCAGTCATTATCCTCTTTGGTGCAGTATATTATATGAGATCACGAAGAAATCCCGCTTTGTTGCGAATCACAATCACTGAAGACGGAATTGAAATCGGTGACAAGAATTTCTACAAATGGCAAGACATCGACAAGTTTTGGATCGTATATGAGCCGCCGGCAGTAAAAAATCTATATCTGGATTTTAAAGCAGGTCTCCGTCCATCAATAACTATATTTCTTGAAAATCAAAACCCGCTTATTGTCAGGAAAATTTTGCTACAATATATCAACGAGGATACAGAAAGGGAAAACGAGACTTTTTCTGATGGTTTCAGTAGAATGCTCAAGCTATAACAAAATTTCTGCATTTAAGTAAAACGGCAGTTTATGCACGCGCCCATAGCTCCCCGTACTATGCCTCACTCTCGTTTGTCAAGTACGGGGCAGGCAGTTGTATAAATTGTCAATAAATTACATATTACCTACCATTACCCTTGCCCTTGTCGTTTCCCACTGCGGGGGATCACCCGAAGGGTGACAACGGACCCCGCCATTTCGGCGAGGCAAGTAGGACTTATTACTAAAATATGCGCTCGTAGCTCAGTTGGATAGAGCGTGAGATTGCGGATCTCAAGGTCGTAGGTTCAAATCCTGCCGGGCGCAATTAAGAATATCTTAATCACATATCAGATTCTCGGGCTACCTGTGAGATTCTTGGAGCCTTGCGAACGCAGGGACGGAAATCCCGCATGAAAACGTAGTTGAATTGCGGGGCTACCAAGGGCAATGGTAGTTTTTGATGGTATGTATGAGGCCGAGGGAAATTTTCAAGCATATTAACCAATTACATAAATAATTCTGGTGTATTTTTGGACAAAATTTTAATAACTAGTATAGAATAATTTGAATCTTATTGCTCCTTGTAAAAAGTACTGTAAAATAAAAAAACACTGCTATCAAACAAAAAGAAACGGGAGGTATGGTTATGAGCAGTTATGTTTTAACTGCGGCCAGAGAGTTTATTTGGACAGGGTCTCTGAACAAACTCACAGAGTTCGTGGTGCGTTTGATGCCAAATTTCTTTTGGAAAAAGGCGATCAGGATAGAGCTTAACAAGCTCTATTAAAGTGGGGTTTTTCTTTAAAGGTTTCTCAGGAAGTACGTAGACCTAGCTTACGCTGATACTGAGCGCTTATTCTGAGCTGTTTGACCACAAGTTCACGCTTTATACCGAGAGCTTACAGATCAATATGGGGACTGAAAGCTACTGCCTGAAACGTTGTCGTCAACTGGAAACTGATATTCAAAAAAAGCTTGCTGAAACTAACAGCTTCCGAGGTATGTCAGCGCTAGAACTGGCATCACATGAAAAGTTCATTCTGGACCTCGCATTTGTGCTCAATCTTCGAAATTTGCTAGGCTTTCATCATGTGACTACTATTATTGGTTTTATGACCGAGACGGAGTGACCTAGTCTGACACCCAAGTTTTACTCCAAAACTTTGTGCAACTTGCTCAACATGCCATAGATGAACGGACAAGAATCGCCGTATGGCCAAAACCAAAAAGAGAACCAGGTCTTCCACCAGAGCTGCTACAAATCGTTAACCACTATGGTTTGTACGACTCACTAGTGTTGCTCAAGCAAAAAATCAAAGAGTAAAAAATACTTCTAAAAAGATACTCTTGAGAGCCGACTTACAAAGGTCGGCTCCTTTTATTTATGGTACAATTAGGTATATGAAAATAACTTTACAGACTGATATATCTAATCTCCCTCGCGTCGGACAAGTGCTCAGCAAACGATTCGCCAAACTTGGCCTGAATACTGTTATGGACCTTCTTTTTCATTACCCATTTCGATACGACGATTTCAGCGCCATCACTCCGATCGCATCAATCCGCGCAGATACACAAACAACAATATGCGGCAAAATCAACCTTATAGCGAACAAAAGGGCCTTCCGGAAAAGAATGTATATTACTGAGTGTCTAATAACCGATACAACAGGCAGTATCCGTGTAGTATGGTTTAACCAACCATTTATCACCAAAATACTTAAGCAAGGCGATAAAGTCTTTTTTTCCGGAAAAGTTGAACAGTCCCAGTACGGATTGCAGTTCTTGAATCCCTCTTATGAAAAAATAAAAAAAGAGCAGACACATACTGCAAGAATTGTACCAGTCTATTCACTCACTGAAAATCTTACTGAAAAACAGATACGCTATCTCATAAAGCTCATTTTGCCGCTCGCAAAGAAAATACCAGAGTGGCTTCCCGAGGAAATCCTCAAACGCCATTCATTGCCAGCATTAAGCCGTGCCCTTACCGAAATTCATTTCCCGACAGATAAAAAAAGACTGTCGCTGGCACGTCGCCGCTTAAAATTTGACGAGCTATTTATTATCCAACTCAAAATACAAAACCTCCGATACGCCCTCAGCCGCCAAAGAGCCCCTCAAATCTCTTTTGATGAAGCAAGGACAAAAAAATTTGTAGCATCGCTTCCCTTCACGCTTACAATGAGCCAAAAAAAAGCCTCTTGGGAAATTGTGCGTTCAATGAATAGTGAAAAACCGATGAATCGTTTACTGGAAGGAGATGTTGGTTCCGGTAAGACGGTTGTTGCCATGCTAGCGATGCTTAATGTCGTATTCAATAAATACCAAACGGTGCTCATGGCACCGACAGAAATTCTCGCCCAGCAGCATTATATCACCATTACGCAAGCGCTCAAGCAATTCAAGATCAGAACAGTGCTCCTTACGCGGACCTCAAAACAGATTGCTAATAAAAAAACAACGCAAAAAAATATACTTACACATATCCAAGCGGGCAAGGCTCAAATGATTATTGGAACACACGCACTCATCCAGGAAAAAGTAATATTCAAGAATCTCGGCCTCGTCATTATTGACGAGCAACACCGTTTTGGCGTTGACCAACGAAAAACGCTTAAACTGAAAACAAAAACAACCGTTCCTCATCTGCTGTCCATGACCGCGACACCGATTCCTCGTTCGCTAGCGCACACTGTATACGGCAATCTGGACATCTCAGTAATTACACAACTTCCAAGCGGTCGCAAAAAAATAATTACAAAAGTAGTTGCGCCAGAAAAACGCCAATTGGCCTATGACTTTATTTATAAAGAAATTAAGAAAGGCAGACAGGTATTCGTTATTTGTCCTCTCATCAATGAATCTGACAAATTGGGAGTCAAGGCTGCCACTGCAGAATACGAACAGCTAACAAAGATTGTTTTTCCCGATCTCTCGATTGGCCTTGTACACGGAAAATTAAAAAGTCAAGAAAAAGAAACGGTGATGGATGCGTTTGCTGCCCGACGCATTGATATACTAGTGGCAACTGCTGTTGTTGAAGTCGGAATTGATATACCAAACGCAACGGTGATGATGATCGAAGGCGCCGAGCGATTTGGACTGGCCCAATTACATCAATTTCGTGGACGAGTTGGCCGGGCGGAACATCAATCGTACTGTTTCGTATTTACAGACTCGGACAATAAAAAAACAATCGACCGGTTAAACGCGCTCGTCACTGCAAAAGATGGATTTGAACTTGCTGAAAAAGATCTTGAATTCCGCGGCCCTGGTGAACTCTATGGCCTCAAACAATCTGGCTTCCCTGAGCTCAAAATTGCCAAACTCACTGATTATGAGCTCATCAAAAAAACAAAGGAAGCGGCAGAATACCTGTTCCGCGAAGATCCGACACTCAAAGCATTCCCGGAAATAACCGCACGGCTATTAGTATTTTCAAAAAGAGCGCGCCTCAAATAAATCAAAGGTATAAACCACAAAGAAAACCTTGAAAAACATGTTTTACGGCAAACGACGGGGAATTTCCGCCAGAGGCGGAAAATATTCAACATTCTCGCCCGCCGAAGCGGACGCAAAGACGGATTATAAAATATTTCGTATGGTATCGCTAATAGTCTTTTCTGCGATTATGGTAACACCATGAATGTCCGAAGTCATTTTTATGACAGGCATTACAACGTCAGTAAATCCCATCTTTCTTACTTCTCCAATCCGCTTCTCACTTTGGCTAACAGCGCGCAATTCACCACCTAACCCGACTTCTCCAAAAACAGCAACCCCCCGTTGTATTGGGGCGCCTTTTAATGCAGAGGCGATTGCCAAACAAACTGCAAGATCAACAGCAGGCTCTTGTACCTTAAAACCTCCGGCAACATTCACGTGGATATCCTGATTGCCAAGAAAAAGGCCGGCCTTTTTTATCAAAACCGCAATCAATAACTGCAGCCTGTTAAAATCAAACCCTGCTGCACGCCGCTGAGGATAGCCAAAATTAGTTCGGGATACTAATGCTTGGATTTCTACTAAAAATGCACGTGAACCTTCAACGACTGCTGTTACGACTGACCCTGGATTTTTTGCACTCCGATCCGCTAGAAAAACTTCTGACGGATTCGCGACTTCTTTTAAACCATCTGGCTGCATATCAAAAACACCAACTTCTGATGTTGTTCCAAATCGGTTTTTTACGGCGCGGAGTACTCTGAATGCGTGATGCCGGTCTCCTTCAAGATATAACACTACGTCTACTAAATGCTCGAGTGTCCGCGGCCCGGCAACGCTGCCTTGTTTGGTTACGTGTCCAATAACAACAATTGGAATTTTGTTTGCCTTTGCCACTTCGGCAAGCTTTGCAGTAACCGCGCGTACCTGGCTCACGCTCCCTGCTTCTGAATCCACGTCACTACTGTGCGCCGTCTGAATCGAATCAAGTATGACCAAACTAGGAGTACGTTCATGGATCGTTGATACCACAGTATCAATATCAGTCTCACCAAGAAATTTAAGGTTTGGTGTTTTAAAACCAAGCCGTGAAAAACGAATTTTTACTTGGGACGAAGATTCCTCTCCCGAGATATAAAGCGCTTCCTTTCCGGATTCGGCAAGTTTACCGACAGCTTGCAAAGCAAGCGTTGATTTCCCAATCCCGGGATCGCCTCCGAGCAGTATGACACTTCCCTGTACGATGCCGCCGCCAAGTACCCTGTCAAATTCATGGATTGTGCTAGGACATCGGTCTTCATGTAAATCACCTACATCAGCAAGAGTCTCGACTGCGCCAACAGAGTCGCTCGAAAGCGACGCTTTTGGTTTTCTTTTTTGCACTATTTGCTTGTCTAGCGTGCCCCATTCTCCGCATTCCGTACAACGGCCTTGCCATTTTGGAAATTGAGAATCACACTTTGAGCAGGTATAGACAACTGTAGTTTTACTTGCCATTTTTTTAGTTCCTAATATTGACGACGCTCATAAAAACTGTTGACGCACTGGTTCATCGTATACGCTACGGCACAATGCCTTGAGACAATTGCTGGCACGTAGGAATACTCGGATCATTATCTTTCCATACAAACTTTGGATTTGCTGCCGGATTTTCTTCACTGGCAACGATCTTGTCATGTGCTGCGGTTACTTTCTTAACATGATTACGCGTTTCTTCAAAGCCTTTATTTTTGGTACATTCCCACCAGGTCTGTTTCGGGCATTGTGGTTCTATACTATTGCAATTCGCCTTTTCTCCCCCGTTGTAGGCAGCGACAGCCCATTGATGAACCCCTGGCTTACACTTCGTTAGTTTAGGATAACAAGTTGCGGTTCTGCCGCTTTTATATTGCGCGCTTTTGGGACAAGGGTTGATAAGCAAAGCTTTGTAGTGCCGCGCGGCAATCCTGATATTGACCCATGGATCTTTTAAATCTTCACATGAGGTATTCGGCTCATAAATACTTGCCGTGGAAGGAAGTAATTGGATCAAACCGCACGCCTTGGCGCTTGATACGACACTTGGATTTCCCGCGGACTCGACAAGCATCATAGCCTTGAGCCAATTGCGATCAATGGTGTTAGTTTTTGCCTCGGCTGTTAAGCATTTATCAAACGTACTGACATTTTGTCGGCCTGAATACGTGCTCTTCCCCTGCGCTTCAACTTCTCGCTCATACCGGGGCAAAGAAATTGCCTTATACACGCTGATTCCGTTAAATTTTACCAGATTGGGGTTTATGAGCAGTAGAATTGCGTACGAACAAAGCGCTATCAAGAGCCCCATTATTGACGAGGTGATTACGTCTTTGGCTTCTGATAATTTTTGTTGATTGCCGGTCGAAATCACATACAAAACGCCGCCATACATCATCATAACAGTGGCCAAAATACCCGCGATACTCACAAAATAGAAATAAAATGCGGCGATATACTCTCCAAACGTCTTGCCTGTTACAACTATCGGCTCGCCACGATTAAAATATTTCGAACCAGGAATAGTGATATTTGGCGTGAAGAGAATTATCCGTGGATCCCCCAATGCATCTTCGTCTACTTCTTCTCTACCTTGGTCCCACCGAATACACTCTTCTACCTCTGAACAATACTTCTCATTTGATTGGCAAGTAAGCGCACAAGGTGTCATACCTTCAACTGGTGCTAAGCAAAATCCAAGATCAGCCCCTGTTGTAGGTGGACAAACACAACAACGCACTTGGGTAGTACGCTCTAACTGGCACTGTGAAATACTAGTGCATGTCTGATACTCGTTAAAATAGTAGCCTGAGCCACAGACCATTGTCCCAAAACTCCCCGGAGCATAATCATCAGGTACAGTGTGTATTGGGATGCAATCACCGGGTCCTTTTACACAGCATCCATTGACATCACGGGCTTGTGAAGCGGCCGGTATGAGTGCCACAAATCCTACCACCACCAGCACTATAATAAATTGTACGACATGATAGCGATTTGTCATTTACCTTAGCTGAATACTATGAACATTTCCCGTATGCGAGTTTATCAGATACAAATATTGTTCATCGTTGGATAAAAAAACCGATGAGATATTATAATCCTCATCCGACCCTTCAAAGTCGGGAATGGCTAAAATACTTTTCGAACCGGTGTTTGTATCGATTTTATAAATGATATCGTTCGTATTTTCAGTAACCTCGGGTGCGAGCCCGGAACCGGTTTTCAATGATTTCGGGACCGCGCAATAAGCGGCTTGGGCGTTTTCTGAAAAAGTACATTTATACGACCATGTCTTCAGGCTAAGTTTCATAGTGTTTCCGCCTGTATAATCGCCTGACGCGTCCACAAGGTATAACATTGGATTGTAATTAGTTTCTGCTGAATAAATACTATATAAAAGCTGGCTGCCGTCTGATGACCACAAACCTTCAAACCCCCTGCCGTTGGTTGTGATCGATTTAAAATTCTCACCATAAATACCGATCGGATAGACTTCTTGGGATGTACCAGAATATGACTCTCGAAATAACGCAACGACCTGACCATTTGGCGACCAATTTACATCAACATCCTTCGCCTTATCGCCAAGCGACTCCACAAGTTGAATCTCGGATCCATCAGGGTTTGCTATCGCGAGCCATCGGTCACTTTCATTTTCAGATAAATTTTTAAACGCAACTTTGGATCCCGTTGGTGAAAATTCAATATCATCCCAATCTTTTGGAATCGTAATCTGGCTATCAGCATCAAAATCATACAAGATCTTACTCTCATCAGGAAACGTAATAATGGCCTTGTCTTCCGTCGGAGACCATGCAATATCAGTTGCCTGAGGAAACGTCTGTTCTGATAATTCAATTAAACTGCCAAATTCATCCAATTGATAAAATTTATCACGCGTTTCATCATAATATCGCATTCCTGATCCAGACGTCACTGGTTCAGCTGCTTGGACGCTTGTGGTAACGATTGGTTTTGCTATAGTATCTCCACCAAGCGCAACTTCTGATGGACCTTCAATATTCACGTTAGTAGAAGGAGTAATATCAATCGCCCCATTAACATTTGTAACAATAATTCGATTCGTGTTATCAGCGCCATTAATAACGGGCAACGCCCCATTGGTATTGGTTACTGCATTCACATTTTCATTGGTATTGGTTGGCCCCACCAAATCCCTGATAAAAACAAAATAAATAAGTACGCCAAACCCAATTGTTACGACTACGAAACTAATCACTAACAGAATTTTTTTAATACTCATATATTCTCAAATTTAATACGAAAATTATTGTGTAATTGGAAGACAGTGTCCGCCTTTTGCAAGCCAATACTCTCGGTCGGCCTCACCTGTTTTCCGGAACAAACTATAATCACTTACATATTCACCCCATCCGTTTCCTTCTTTCCAATCACTTTCTATACAAGTTTCGCTATCCACAACCGAAAAGAAGGGTATATCAACAAAATCATGCAGTAATGGATTGCGTTGATGCGTTAACACACATTGAAATCCTTCTGGGCAGGATGAACCAATCCCATGTATTTCATTGTCTTTGTATGAAACATCGAGTCCGGCACAATACACATTTTGCTTGACTGGCTTTGCTGCAATCTGATATGGCGTGCATAATCTTCTGAGATCATTCCAACGAAGCATTAAGTTTAAATTTGTTGGAATAACCTGAGCCCATCCGGAATAATGAGGATCCCCTTCCACCGTTGACATAGCCTCCTTATACGTATTACCACCATGTTCACCCCAAATCCATGTGCAAATACCATCCTTGGCATAAATGCCCCAGCATCCATTAGTACCAAACTCACCGCATGGCGTTGTGTCCTTACATGGCAATAATCCCGAACACTGTCCTTCCCATATCTCTCCAAATCCATTACCAAACCTACAAACACTTACTCCTGCTTCCGTGTTATCTTTTGCGCAGCATATTGACTTTGGGTCGGTAAACACGGTTTTACCTTGATACATCGGATTATTAGTTAACGCGTCATCTACATCAGTAATTAACTCAATTGACTCTATTTTCAGAGATGTGCTGATCATTTTTCCTACAACCGATTTAAAAGTTGCCGCTGCTGGTCCTCCAAATAAATAAATTTCACCCGCTACCTTAGCGACATACATTGTGTCTCCAATAGCCTGTTGTATCGCGTCAGCTAAGCCGGGCTCAACACGCATTGTTTTACCAATACCTAGATTAGTTTCGTCGCTCGTACAAATATCATTTGACCACACCACATCATGACTGCTTAATGCTTCTTTACACATAGTGCAACTTGTAAGCGAATAACCAGCGGGGCATTCGAGCACACACTCATCTAGCTCAGAAGAAAATGACGCAGAATTTCCACAATTACTCCATTTCATCTCATCGATATGTTCAATCCGGGGAATATTAAACGTAGTTAGATTTGGATTGATCAGATATAAAATCGAAAAAGAGCCTAAGACCAATATAAGCCCCATCAGCGCTCCTGTGATCGTATCTTTGGCATCGGCTGTCTTCTGAGGATTACCAAATGAGATTACGTATTTAACGCCGCCAAACATTATCATAACAGTCGCTAAAATACCCGCGACTCCCGCAAAATAGCGATAGATACCGACAATATAGCATGCCATGTCTTTGGTGTAATGATTATTATTCACTTTATAAGTAATACCGGGAATTGGAACCAGTACCTCAATTGCCTTTTTTGCTGATACATCCGCTTCGGTTACTTTACATACATCCGTATCCTCCCGTGCAAAGACGCTCAACGGCACCAGCATAAACACAAAGATAACCAGCAATGCTGCTTTCACACGAAGATTTTTTTTGTGTCTACTGCGAATACGCATAATAACGCCCTGCTAATAATAATGTATTTCCACCTATTCTGTTGCGTCCGTATTGCTATTGAACAAATCAACGGTGGTATCAGTATTGGTATTTGTTGGGCTTTCAGGAGTTGTGATGACGCCCTTATCTTGCCATGTTGCCGAATCAACCAGCCAATTCTGACCATCCTTAATAAAATCAAGCACAATTTCCTGATAATAGGTTTCTTCGTTGGTACCGCTTTCGGTCCGCTGAGTTGACAACCGCATCGATGCCTGAATACCAGCAACGCTTTGTTCCTGTGTTGACGCGACGATTGTTACAATCCTGTTCATCGTTGTATTTTCCCCGCGCGCAAGCTGGATCTTTACATAATCTTCAGCCCAAACCTGCATTTTATTCGTCATATACGGCCTAAGGTCCAAAATATTTTGATACTCCGCGTCCGTAGAATAACTGCCAAACCGTTCTGTGAACAATTTTGCCAACCGCTCTAATTGCAATGCATCACTTTTCAGTTCTGCGTCAACGCCAGAAACCGCAGGCGTTGCGTTCACTGTAGCATTAACCACTGCGATATTCGCATTATTGGTCGTTACTGTAACATTTTGGTTGGTAACCGTGTCGTCCTGAAAAAATTGGTACCAAACAAACACACCGATCAAAATAACGACAATAACCACCGCCGTAATGATATATATTTTTCGATTATTTTCTTTTGCCATAGCCATATACGATTAGATAATTTTATACTATCAAGCGATCATCGCTTCACGCATCTACTCTTTTTGCGCGTCGGCGAATTCTTTTTTAGCACTCTCGATTTCAAGCAGCTGCCGCGGATCAGAGGTAATAATCTGGTCTTCCGTATAAGATGCGACAACCTTTACAGCAGCGTGTTTTGAGCCAGCAAAGAAAATACCTTCACCAACACCACTCTCGAGCAATAAATATTTTTCCCCTTCGGTCAGTAAAAAAGTTTTCGCGATCAAATCAATCGCTGCCGGTGACTGTTTCATGAGCAACTGAATAGACGAGTTTGTAACGATCGCCTGTCCATATGGCGAACGAAGAAAATCATTCACGTCCTGAGTAATCGTGGTTACGCCTAAATAATATTTTCGACATCGTTTGACCAATGCGTAAATAAATTTTGCCGACTCCTCCTGCTGCATGAGCCACCAGGCCTCATCAATAACCATGATGCGCTTTTTCAGCGCGGAACGTACTGTATTCCAAATATACGAAACAATCAGCGAGATACCGATCGGCTTTAATTCGTCTTCAAGGTCACGGACTGAAAATACAACCAGCTGGTTATTTAACTCAACATTTGTTGGATTGTTCAATAGCCCTGCGAACGTTCCCTCGGTATACTTTTTAATCCTTATAACCAACTCCTCCGCACCGACCATTCCCTCGAGCACTTCTTCAAAGTCCTTAAACAAAGGAGGCTCCACCATTGCAAGGTCAGATTCTGCGGTAATGTCTTTTTTCGCGTAGGTTTCAATTAACGCCCTATCAATAATTGAATCTTCTTCGTGTGTAAATTCACCAAGCATCAGTCGCAACAATCCTTTGAGCGAAATAACCGCGGAACGTATTATGTCAGCAGTCTTCTCGTCTTTTCGCGTAGGTCGTGGAAGGTCAAACGGATTAATCTTGCTCTCAGAACTTAATGAAATATTGATATATGTGCCGGCAACAGCGTCCGAAAGATATTTGTACTCCATTTCTGGATCAATCACGATAACATCGGTGCCAAGCATCATGCTCCTTAAAATCTCCAATTTAATAGCATAGCTCTTGCCAGCACCTGACGTGGCAAAGACTACCGAATTCGCATTTTGCAACGAGAACCGGTCAAAGAGTATCAAACTGTTATTATGGCGGTTGATGCCATACAAAATACCGTTATCAGACGTTAGTTCAGAAGAAATAAACGGGAACGATGACGCGCATGGTGAGGTACTCATATTAAAACTAATTCCCAATTGATCATCGGCCAGTGGCAACGTTGCTTCAAATCCCTGTTCTGCCTGATAAAAAACCCGTTTAGTATACACCAGCTTTGATCCAAAAAAGGACTCAACTTTTTCCGTAGTTTTATCCAGGTCCTCTTTGCTCTTTGCGTACACGGTAATATACAGCGCAAACTGGAAAAATCGTTCAACTCCCTGCGTCAGATCGTCACGTAGCTTTTCAATGTCACGAAGTGCTGTTTCTCGGATTGGGTCACGCGGAGCGCCTTTTTCCGCATCAGCTAAAATCTGCGCCTCAAGCGCGCCTACCTTATTTCGCAGCTGCTTCAAAATAACTTCAGCGCCTACCGGATAAAAATACATTGAGATATCTAACGGCACGTTGAGATTAATAACCGGCGCAAACCATCCAACACGGATATAACGGGGATATGCCACCACAAACATCGTACGGACAAACTGCGATCCCAATTCGAGATACCGTGACTCAATTTTCATCGCAGCAGGCGCTATTAGATCACGAACCGAAATAACACCCCTGCGATATACCTTTTCTTCTTCGATCAGCGCTTTCTTTTCCTCGAGTTGCTCTTTTCGGACCTGTTCCTGCTCTTCCCTCGTCAATTGAGGAGGGGCTTCAGTGGGAATTGCTTTTGTTGTTTTGAAAAGCTCAACCATAGTTATTTCTCAATTTTGAGCTTATTAATATCTTGCATCGGTTGTTGATCATAGGTACATGGATTGTAGGTATTGTAATAAAGTTCGATCAATCCCTGTGTATCCAACGCCACCGCCTTTAATCCTATAGAACTTAACCCATCGATGATATATTCCATACGTTTCCACAATTCGACTCGATTCTTATCAAATTTTTTCTGCTTTATATTAATCACTGTTGTCGGAGAAAGAGCCTCCTTGAATCGTGAGATAAAGCCTCTTGAGCCGATAGAGCCAGTTGCATAGGGTATAACAATATAGAAACGCTTACTCATAATATCGGCTAATGATACTAGCTCCGCAATATACTGCCGGTATTCACGCGTCTGCACTTTTAATAACTCATTCGTCTGTTCTTTTTCTATTGTCTTGAGACGCTCGAGATAATCATCAATGTTCAATTTTCGTGACTGAATTAGTATTTGCAATGGGAAATCAAGTGTATTTAAAAACTGAATATACCCTTGAATCACAGCATTTTGTTCGTCTTCGGATTTCAGCGCAAAGTTAATTGATGAAACCAGAACAACTCCTCGTAATGTGCCATCTTTGAGTATGACCGTGTTGTCGCGTATTTCGAGAATATTCAAATACTGCTGTGTTGATGGCAAAGAGGTTCGTTTCGTTATTTTGTCCTTTTTCTGGGCCATAGATTTATTCAGCTTCGATATCTTCTTTGTAAGCTCCACCCGTATCAACAATTAAGGAAAGGTTATTCAGCCTTGAAGCGGTCAGGTGTTTCTTTTGTACTACTTTAGTCGGCGCTTTCACCTTTTCGGTTATAACCTTAGGCATGTCATAAGCTTTAGTCCAGACTTTCATAACTGGCCGGCGTACTGTTTGGAGCATATTAAGAAGGAAATGATGAAATGGTCTTCCGTTAATTTTCAAAAAGGCAAATATTCCAGTTAAAGCGAATATTAAGAGACCTTCGACAATTGCCATGACAAAAGTTGCTAATTTAAAAACGATAAATATCAGTCCCGCACCAACTAAGAAAATTAAAAACTGGCGTACGGTCAACGGACCAATAATTTTCGATTCAACGTCTAGAAATTGTGGCACAACAAATTGCTGCATACTATATCGCTAACGCGTCATTAAGATTATTAATCGCAAAAAATTCATCCAACACTATATATGGTTTGTTTGCTTCCATCCGTTTTCGTATTAACTCTTCCACGGTTGTATTGGACTCAATGCTCTCTTTGCCGATTTCAACATAGAGCTTATGCACGGGGGACTGCTTCCACGCATTTAGTCCGTCCATCCGTGCCTGCCATGAATCTTCCTCAAGCAGTTCAACTTTTTCAATAATTTTATCAGCTGCTTCCTGCGGGCTTTGCCCGAGACGACGAAACTCTTTGAGATCAATATCGCCAAGCTCTTCAACCGGCCCCACAATCTTCATGGGTTGTTTGATATCAATAACTTGCGGCCGCTCATCAGGTGTCTGCGCTTGTAAGTTCACACGCCTGGGCATTTCTTCCGTTGGCACGCTATACAAAGCCTCTGTAGTAGATGGTTCTGGTGCTGCCGGCCTCTCCTCTTGTTTGGGAGGTCTCTCCTCCTTAATCGGGGCTTGCTGCACTGGCTCTTCTTTTTCTATAGGTGGTATTGGTTTGGGCTCTGTTTCTGATTGTACAGTTTCCTGTTGCATTTTTACGACTGGCTCTGGCAGTGCTGGTTTTGGTTCTTCTTTTATAATGTGCTCGGGACTCACCGGTTTTTCTTGTATTTCTTTCTTCTCGCCAGGTCGTGGGACAAAAGGTGGTGGTGCAGATGCCGGTGCGCTCTCATTAGTTTTTGGCATCGATATTTCAGATGGCACCGGCGCTGTTTTTGGCTGACCTCCCTCTTGATCAATGAGTCCTTTCTGATTAAGTTTTTTTGCTTCACGCTCAGCGCTGGCAATCACCTTATCAGCAATTTCCTCAGATAACTCAAGACCCCCTACCTTTTTTTGACGGATCAGTACCTCTTTCGTTTCTATTGAGTTTCGAATATCACGTAATTTTGATTCTAGGACATTGGTAAATCGTTTGAGTAATATATCATCCTCAAAAGTCACTCCATGCTCATGGATAATATTCTCAATAATCGCGTTGATGACGACTGAGGCGTCCAACTGCTTTGCTCCTGTTATTTCCCGCAGATTAGCTTCGTGTTGCTTGATTTCTGCCGCATCTTCAGGTTCCATTTCCAGAGGTGCTGTATCTGATGCAGAAATCGGAGCTGATGGCTGTAGTGGAGTAGTTGCCGCGTGGGCTTCTGAAGATGGCGCCGATACCTGCTGGGCTGGCGTTGTGGGTTGCGGAGGCGCGGGTGGAGTAGGCGCTTCACTTTCCCGTGGATCTGATTCGATTGCTGGCTCTGCGTGAACCTCCTTTAGCGTATAGTCAATAAGAGTTCCATTCTGTACCTTTTTCAGGTGGCCGCTTTTATCCTTAACCAAAAAACCTCGGGCCAGACCATCTCCATTATTTTGTTTTTGTTGATCCATGTATTAAAGCGTAGTTATCGGACGCGTTTGTGTAATATAAAACTTGTTTTTTTCAAGTGCCCACTCAATGTCCTGCGGTTTGCCATAATGCTTTTCAATATCCATACATATCTGCGCAAGCTCAAGCATTTGCTGTCCAGATAAAACCTGAATTTCCTGTTGCGTTTTTTTTACAGGAACGGTTGTGGTTCCAAATCCAGGCTTCCGGATAATCTGCCTTGTCTGCCGGGATATATTAATATCAAGGATTGTTTTATCCTGTTTATCTAATACATATGTATCAGGCGTAATCATTCCCGATACAATTGCTTCTCCAAGGCCCAATCCTGCCTCAATCACCATTTGATTTTTATCACGGGTCACCGGATGGACAGTAAAACATACTCCAGATTTTTCAGAAATAACCATTTTTTGAATAACTACCGCAACACTAACCTGTGTCGTATGAAATTTTTTTTCAAACCGGTAAAATATTGCGCGCTGTGTAAACAATGACGACCAGCATTTCTGAATAGTCGCTACTAAATTCTTCTGATTGATAAAAAGAAACGTTTCCAGCTCTCCTGCCCATGATGCAACGTCTGAATCTTCTGCTGTTGCAGACGAACGTACGGCGACATAAGGCGCGTTTAACTTTCGGTACTCTTGCGTTATAGCTTTTTTTAAATCATCAGGAAACTTTGCCTTGGCAATCAACGACCTAATAACGTCTGAAAAGTGATCAACTGAGCTCAAATCATTATGATTCAAACTATCAAGACCTGCATCAATTTCTACATTGATATCAGTTTCTTCAAGAAATCGGTCAAAAGCAGCCGCTGCTACAACAAACCCTGGTGGAACGTTTATTTTTAATCCTGTGAGTTCCCCAAGATTAGCGCCTTTACCTCCTGCTTGCGGTACATTCTTTTTTGATAGTTTTGAAAATGGAAGTACAAATTGACTTGCCATTTAATTAAGGTGCATTGAGTTTTTAAATATATTTGAGGCAAATTATATATAATAAAAGTAGTTTCATTATAGCATAATTTTTAAAGAAAATCAATAATCAAAGGTATTATCCACGCACATATTCAGCAACCTGATACAATGTGGGTATTATGAGAAACAACAAGAATCTATGCCCTCATTGCCAAGCTAATATGCGCGAGCAATGGTTAAAACTACATTTTGAAAAAGGTCTGCCCATAACTGAGATAGCCAGACTATCCGGCTACCACCAGGACACCTTATATATCTGGAAAGCGAAATATCGAGAACATGGAATTAAAGGATTGGTTGATCAATCACGGGCGCCGCACACAAACCACAATAAGTATCCAGAATCCATCACGGAGAAAATACGGTTACTGAGGCGTGAAGGCAGGGGTATCTGTCCGGATATTATTACAATTCGACTTAGAAAGCGGTACGGGATGACCGCCTCACGCTCGGGCATTGCCGGTTTTCTCAAGCGCGAGGGATTAGTTGACGAAAAACGAAGTAAGCGCCGAAGTAACAAAAAAGAGCGTATTAAAAAGTGCAAGATCCACGAACCAGGGAAAGTTCTGCAGATGGACGTGAAATATGCCTTTAAAAGCTATGCTGATTACTGGTTTTATCAGTATTCCAGTATTGATTACCTAACTGGCATTGCGTACGGGAATATCTATGAAATACAGTCTAATCTGGAAGGGGTTTTGTTTACCAGTACGGCAAAACAATTCTATCCGTTTCCCATTAGAGGTATCCAAACAGACAACCATTCAACATTCACCAATCGCTATACGGGCTACGAGAAAAGCACTGATCCATTACATCCCAAACTGCATTGTTTTGACCTTAACTGCCAGCGATTTGGCATTACCCACTACCTGATTGATAAGGGCAAACCAGCACAGAACGGCAAGGTGGAGCGATTCCACCGCACCTGCGAGGAACAATTCTACCAGCGGGAAGTATTCAAAGATCTAAACAGTGCCAGGAAGAAATTCAGGGATTTCCTGTATTACTATGACAACGAGCGGGAACATCTTGGCCTCAATGGCCTTACACCTTTGGAGAAATTGAAAACTATTCCTTGATATGAAAAGATACAAAAGCTAACACCCTAATGCTGAATATCATCGTGGACTAAACACAAAAGTATGTCAGAAAAAAACAAAGTACTCTTGATAAATTCGCGAAAATATGTCATTATATAAATAATGATTAACACAAACGTGCCGATAAACTAACGCATCGTGTTTAATCTTAATTTTAATTATGGCAGTTTCAGAAACAACCCCAACAATCGACCCAAACCAAGAAATAACAGTCAAAAGAGCAATGACTGAAGTCATGCATGCTCAGCATAATAAAAAAAACCAACAAGCTGAAGCTGCGGAAGCCGAAACAGAGGATGCAGTTTTAAATGATGAGCAACAATTAGAAGCATCGCGGGAATTACACAGGGAACAACTAACCGATCCCCAAAGAAAAATGCAGGAGCTCCAGTCCAACAACCAGGCAAAGACGTCATATGCTCGTTATGAAGGGCTGCCAGGAGGATCACCGCCACCTAAAATCGCTTTATTTCCATTCGCCATTATGCTCGCCCTGGCACTTATGAAGGATATTATAGACTTCATTGATTGGGGAATTCTAGGCACAGTACTGAACATCATACCAATTATGGGAATTCTCTTGCTTGTATCGATTACGGGCGGATCGTTGAGAACATTTATAAGCAAACGAAAATACCTCATTGGATCAGGAGCTGCGTTGGAATTTATTCCTATTATTGGATTTCTTCCCCTTTGGACATTGACTGTTTTATGGCTTTATCTAGATGGACGGTACGGTGGACATTTTTCTGGACAGGCTTTTACTATGCAAGCAAAAAATATTGCAAAAAATAAAAGAGTGCAAAACGTAGTTAAAAAGTTCAAAAAATAAATAAATTGAATAAAAAATACAGTCTTTTAAAACTGTTTTTTAGTTTAAGTTATCCACCGCACACCCATTGACAAATGTACAATATGATGCTAATATTGGGAATCATTTCAATAAAATAATTACGAAGTGAGACTAGGTGAAAGCACGCTGTTTTGTATTGAGAAGCATATAACCTCGTACTAAGCAGCGTGCTTTTTTCGTGAGATTGACAATCAAAAAACGTATCACATATAGCAGTACCAGTAGGTACATAGGAGGCTTTTATGTCCGCCGTAGTAGAATCTCTGGAAATCCCAGATGAGGCTGCCCATTGCGCTGTCTTGGTAAGACACACAAAGTCAGTCAAGACAGGCGCGCAAGAAACGAGAACGATCACGCCTGAAGGTGTACAACTGTGTCTGGACGTTCGACCAGAGTATCTGGAACTATATCAAATGCTCACAGATCACTTCGGTGAACGCGAAGAGTGCCGGAGCGGTTTAATCCGCGCGGCAATCACTGGATGGCTCATCGGTCAGCCAAAGCAGTTTCTGGAAGACGCTCGGATCACGCTTGGGGTCAGTCTCAAGAAGATTCAGGACGGTACCTGGTTTGAGGCTCAGAAAAAAGTCGGCAAAACGATCACTGAACTGATCGCCATGGTGCACAACGACCCGGATCTGCTCAAAGGCCAGCCGTATGAGAGCCGCATGGCCGCGATGAACTCGTTTTTCACTGAGTTCACCGCAGAAAACAGGCTCAGGGTCGGATATGGTCACGAGCCGGAACCTTCCCTCTGGGTTCTATGGCGTGAACTTCTGTCGGAAAGCAAAATCGGCCTTGCTGAATGCCAAGCCTATATTGTTTTCACCGATGCTGACGGTAAAATCGTCGGCATCACTAAGTTCTGCCCCACGGCAACATTGCAGTAATACTTCCGTTGCCCGTACTCAATAAGATCATACGATCTTAAAGAGTCAAAATCCAATACCACCCCGCGTTATCGCAACAACGGGTGGTTTTTTTATTCAAACGAATCATGGGTCAGTCATGGTAACAAAGTGTAGCAGTATAACGTTTTCGGTATATAAACTTAGGTTTATAGTATAGTATAGTACACTATACTATAATAATACTATGGTGCATTCCTCAGAACGATTATATATAGAAGCCATAGAATCAAAAGAAGCCGCTCATGAGCAGGTAAATTTAACTGCGTACCTGATGCGGCACGGAGAATCAGAATCGGATAAAACAAAAGATAATCGTGGGCTGACTGAAAAAGGCAAACAAGAAGTTGACACAAACTTCAATGAAATTCTTGATCAAATTATCCAAGATGAATTGCCGGATTTTAATGAGATGGACAATCCTGATGAAAGAAAAAAGCTTTGCGGGAAGCAATACGGAATGTGGAGCTGCATTTGACTGACTCTGATACGGATCGAACCTCGGAACAAGCATGGCAAGAACGCCAAATGTTAATAGACCTCGGCGTACAGCCCGACAATATCACTATTCCACAATCAACTTATGACTAGGCACTTAAGCAATGTCATATTGGTACGATACCGGAAAATGCAGGACTAGGTGCTAAGCGCAGATTGGATGGTCTACAAGGAATAAAAGACAATCCTGATTTCCGAAAAAAACTGGACAGTACAAAATATCAAAACAAAGTGGGCGCGCAAGATACGCTAATTGCGTGGGCGCTTACTGACGAAGACCATGTGCCCAATGGAGTTGAGACTAGACAACTGATGGAACGAAGGCTCCAAGAGGATCTTGGAAAAGTAGAGAGAGTTGCGCAGAAACGACTCAAAAAATATCCAAAACGTGTCATCTACGTTGCCAACAG
>CAZBNI010000001.1:0-28366 GCA_964493105.1 uncultured Gammaproteobacteria bacterium | reverse complement strand
ATACGCTTAAAAAATCAGAAGCAAAGATATTACTACTGAATTTTCCAAACAACCCAACAGGGTATACGCCCACCAATGAGGAAGCGGACAAGCTTGTAACTGAGTTGGAAAAATACGTTCAAGATTATCAGCTCGTTGTGCTGTGTGATGACGCGTACTTTGGGTTGGTGTATGAAGATGGCGTGTATACAGAATCGATTTTTAGCAAACTATGTAATCTGCATGAGAATTTGTTGGCTATTAAGCTTGACGGTTGTACAAAAGAAGAGTATGTATGGGGTTTCCGGATTGGGTTTATTACATTTGGAATAAAAGGAGGCTCCAAAGCTTTATATGGTGCTTTGGAAGACAAGGCGGCGGGCGCGGTACGGGGAACATCATCCAATTCGCCCAACATTTCGCAGGCATTATTATTAAAAGCATTCAGTTCTAAAGGATATGATGAAGAGAAAAAAGAAAAAAGCGAGCTCCTGAAAGAGCGGTATAGTAAAATTAAAATCATTTTGTCGTCTCATAATGAATATGAAGAATACTTTACTCCACTGCCTTTTAATTCAGGATATTTTATGTGTTTGCAGTTATCGGATAAGTTGAATGCTGAAGAAGTGCGCAAGCATTTACTGGAGCGCTATGATACCGGTTTGATTTCGATCGGCAATATGATTCGTGTGGCATTTTCGTCAGTCGGTGCTGATAAATTGCAACAGATTTTCGATAATTTATATACAACGTGTAAAGAGTTAGTAAAAAAAGGTCATAAGTTTAAGGAAGTTAGCCCGGAGATAAGTTGAAAGTTGTTAGTTTAAGGAAATTAGTTTAGTTATCTATTTAAGATCATTAGTTTTTCTTACATTTAACATTCAACTTACAACCATACTCATTTCTTAAAACATTTTAACTAATAACCATACTCAATAAATATATGACAAACACAAACGATCATGGGCTTTCGAAAATAGGTATTAAAAGCACTGGACCGATTCATCGAAATTTAGGCATTGATGAGTTAATCAAAAAATCAGTAGATCGCGGTGAAGGCGAGATCAGCAAGGTTGGCGCGCTCACAATTCAAACGGGAAAATATACAGGGCGATCTCCAAATGATCGTTTTATTGTTGACGAGCCTTCGGTACACGACAAGATTAATTGGGGAAAAATTAATATACCAATTTCAGAGAAGCAATTTAATGTTTTGCACGATCATATTCGGAAATATTTATCCCAGCGGAATGAGTTGTTTATTTTTGACGGTGCGGTTGGGGCAGACCCCAAGCACTCACTAAAAGTCCGTGTGATTAACGAGCTGGCGGCCCAAAGTTTACTAACACACCAGCTGTTGCGTCGGCCAACGCAGGAAGAGTTAGAAAATCATAAACCGGGATTTACGATTCTGGTTGCACCTGGATGTAAAGCTGATCCTAAAAAGCACGGCGTGAATTCTGAAGCGTTTATTGTAATTAATTATAAAAAAAAGATTGTTTTGATCGGCACGTCTATGTACGGCGGTGAAATAAAAAAATCCATTTTTACGGTGATGAATTTTCTGATGCCGGAATCCGGTGTTCTGCCCATGCATTGTTCCGCAAATATCGGCCAGGACGGCCGGACAGCATTATTTTTTGGTTTATCAGGTACTGGTAAAACAACCTTATCAGCGGATCCAAACCGCAAGTTGATCGGCGATGATGAGCATGGCTGGTCAGATGATGGTATTTTTAATTTTGAAGCTGGCTGTTACGCAAAGTGTATTAACTTAAGCAGAGAACATGAGCCACAGATTTTTGACGCAATCAAACACGGCGCGGTAGTGGAAAATGTAGTGATTGATCCGGCTACCAAAGAATTTGATTTTGCGGATTCGTCAATAACCGAGAATACGCGGGCAGCTTATCCGATTGAACATATTCCAGATGCGGAACTATCCGGCCTTGGTGGACATCCGAAGACTATTGTTTTTTTGACTGCGGATGCGTTCGGTGTGATGCCGCCGATTGCCAAACTTCGGCACGAACAGGCCATGTACCATTTTATGTCAGGGTATACCAGCAAGTTGGCCGGCACTGAACGCGGAATCACTGAACCGCAAGCGACTTTTTCCGCTTTTTTTGGAGAGCCGTTTATGCCATGTATGCCCATGGTGTATTCCAACTTGCTGCGTGATTGTGTTAAAAAATACGGGACTAATGTTTTTTTAATCAACACCGGCTGGACAGGCGGGCCGTACGGTGTAGGCGAGCGTATGGCCATTAAGCTTACACGGGCAATGGTAACTGCGGCGCTGGAAGGAAAGCTGGACAAAGTTGAATATCAGGAACATCCAGTGTTTAACGTAATGATCCCTAAAGAATGTCCGGGTGTTCCTACAGACATTCTCAACCCAGTGAATACATGGGAAGATAAAGACGCGTATCAGAAGCAGGCCAAGGAACTGGCTGGATTATTCAAGAAAAATTTTAAGAAATTTATACACGCATCTGACGAAGTGCGTAACGCTGGGCCGAGATAAATTTTAATTTATTAATACTTTTCCGCTCGTCCCCCGATATTCAGCGGGGCAGGCGCCAAAGTAGAACAAAAGCATGTCCTGACGAATGTCAGGAAGACGCCGCCAAAGTTTCATAATCTTGAAAATTGGATTTTTGTCGTGTTCGACCCGAACTCCCTTCGGTCGCCTCCACGCATACGCGTTGAGGTAAGCGGGTTCGAATCCCTCACATGCGTATCGGGACCACTCCTCATCACCACAATTTTCTATACGATTATTCAATAATGGCGGTAATTAAAGTTGGATAAGATTTAATGAAGCTCCTCTTCGAGTCCGAGCGACTCAGAGCTGAGGGCTTGACACATATATTTTTTTGTCTATTATGTAGTATTAACTCTTTAAAGAGAGTATTTTAAAATTTGACAGAGCATGTTTAGATACGTTATGGTAGTGAAAATACATGAGAAGATGGAGATTATTGATGATGTTGTGTTTTGTTCTTTTTGAAAAGTCGTTGGCACACCTTGTGTGTCTTGCAGCGCTGGATATCATACAGACACGTCCCAGCAAACTCGCGTTTGTCGAACTCTTTAGGCTAAGTGAACAAGCAGGACCAGAACTCACCGGTGCAGCAATCGCACGACTCATGGGGTATTGATACATACCCGATAAAATTAAAAGGCATGGGGATCCACTCGTGCCTTTTTGTATTGATTTTTGTTTCGTTCTTTCTGGGAACCGCATCAAAGGATACCAGATCATATTTATTTACAAACCAGCGCATCTTAGAGAAGATGCGCTGGGGGCGTTAATTATCATTTTATTTCACCAACCGAGCGCATGCTTTCTAGCGTGCGTTTGGGAAAGAAAAACAAAATACCATTTTTGATTTAATGAAACCGTCAGATTTTCATACTTTTGAAGGGATTTTTGTGTTTAACTTTTTTATTCCCAATTTGAGATGACTTTATGGTTGATTTTATTGGCTAAACGTGCTATACTTACTTTTGGTGATCCGACCAGGCAATTGTTTGGAAGGATCCCGACCCTCTCTGTACAAAGAAGGGTTTTCTTCTTTAAAGCCTGTACCACCTGTGTACATTATTCAACGAAATAGTGTGTAGACAGGTACAGGCTTTTTAAAGTCTATGAGGGAAGAAGCAAGTTTCTCCCCTCATTTCTCCTCTCTCCTTTAAGGATGCTTCGCCTCGGGACCTTATAACCCGTAGGCTCGGCATATTTTTTTATATCTGGTTCGCGATTCGTTTTGACAATATTGACCATTTTTTCCAGAGGTGCTATACTGCGAAATACCTTAACAAACCAACCTTATCAAGAGTGAACTGAGGGTCCTGGCCCGATGACGTTCCAGCAACCTCCGAAGGAGTCCTGAACTTGTTTCAGGACCTGATTGGCAAGGTGCTAACTCCAGCCCCGCTTTGCGGGGGTAGATAAGAGATTAACTCTAAATCTCTTGTAACAGAGATTTTTTTATTACTAAACAAATTTAAAATGATCAGCAGAACAAAAGGAAAAAAAATGTTTACCTCAGAATCAGTTACCGAAGGACACCCAGATAAAGTGTGTGATCAAATCTCAGATGCTATTTATGACGAGATGCTCAAACAAGATCCTGATACACACGCAGGTATTGAATGTTTTGCCACGACTGGCTTGGTTATGGTCGGTGGAGAAGCACGTACCAAGGCATATGTTGATATCCAGAAAGTTGTCCGCCGAACCCTGAAGCAGATCGGCTACAGCAGACCGGAGCATGGTTTTTGTTATAAAGATATTGGAGTGATCGTCACACTGCATGAGCAGTCGCCTGATATTGCACAGGGCGTTGACGGCACAGGAGATTATGAAGAGCAGGGCGCTGGTGACCAGGGCCTGATGTTTGGGTATGCATGTGATGAAACTGAAGAGTTGATGCCACTTCCGATTTCATTGGCCCATAAGCTCGCCCGTCGTCTTTCGGAAGTTCGCAAAGACGGTACGCTTCCGTATCTGCGCCCGGATGGTAAGTCGCAGGTTACGATTGAATACCTTGATGGTAAACCACAACGCGTGACGACTGTTGTGATTGCCGCACACCATTCAGAAGACATTGCTATGCGGCAGCTGCGCAAAGATATCAAAAAGCGCGTTATTAAACCAGTACTTGGTAATTGGTACCATGATGACATTGAGACGTTTATTAACTCAACTGGTAAGTTTTTGATTGGCGGTCCTCCTGCAGATGTTGGGCTGACTGGCAGAAAGATTATTGTTGATACCTATGGCGGGTATGGGGCACATGGTGGCGGCTGTTTTTCGGGAAAATGTATTACCAAAGTAGATCGCAGCGCTTCGTATGTTGCACGGTATATTGCTAAGAATATTATTGCGGCAAAACTCGCGAAGCAGTGCGAGGTTCAGTTGGCATACGCGATTGGTGTTGCGCAGCCTGTTTCAGTTATGGTCAATACGTTTGGTACTGGTACAATTACTGACGAGGAGATTGAAAAGCTGGTGATTGCAAATTTTCCAATCAAGCCTGCTGATATCATAGAAGAGTTAAACCTGAAGCAACCAATCTATGAAAAAACGGCAGCATACGGACACTTTGGCAGAACCGACGTTGAATTTCCTTGGGAAAAGTTGGATAAAGTAGACGTACTAAAGCAGTAATTCGTTTGCTATACATTCGACAACTCTCCTTTGTCATTTGGCACAGGGGGGTTGTTATTTGGGCTGTTAATAGATTAGCGGAGTAGTATACTGCCACATTGTAATATATGGATAGCAATACCGTAGCGGTGATTTTTGTTCAGCCGGGGCATATTGCGGGTTTTTCCTCATAGCTGAATTTTCAGGAGCAGTAAATAAAATATATGTTTGATCCATAAATAATATTGTTGCCTCCTTAAATGTCGTTGTCTCAAGGAAATCTTTTTTCTTAATAACAAAGAGTGTGGCAGCATCCTTTTGATTGAGATATTTGTTTTTAATTTCATCGAGTTTTACACGCTGATTGCCTAGATAAAAAAGAGGTCCGGGATTTTTTCCCGAATGCAATGGGATTGACTCATGGACAAGCACTGTTGCATCGTCAATGTATTGATTTATATTATAGAAAGTTGTGTTGCAGTACAGAGCCTCTGGGAAATGAAATCTCAGCGTGAAGATGACAATGAATATCAAAGCGCCTACTGGAAGCAGTTTTGTTTTTTTAAAAGGAACTGTCAGATCTTTGAGCAACAATCCAGCGAGCAGTGCAAGTGCAGGATATATGGGAAGGATATATTGGGGAATATTAATTTTTGTAATGAAGAGTATCGTAACAATCACCGCAACCCAAATCAGCAGAAATAATAGATGTTGTGATTTCTTAATAACAAACTGCGCACAATAATAAAAGATCGCGGCAGCGGACAGGTACACCCACCAATAAAAGCCGTATATGAGCGTATCTACATATATCATTTTTGGGAGGTTCTGAAGAGAATGTTCGCTTTGCAATATGGTGAGTGTTTGTCCATTAAAAAACTGTTCCCAAAAATATGAACCGAATTTTATGGTTTCAATTGCATGCCACGGTGCCGTAACGGCGAAGAATAGTAGGCATGAAAGTGAGAAAGTGCGCCACGAAATTTTTTCATACTCTTTGGTACAGAATATGAAAAAAATGATGATAAGAGGTCCAATAAGTCCGGTAAGTCCTTTGGTTAAAACGGCAAGGCCACTCATACAGGCGGATAGATAAAAAAAGTGGTGTGTTTTTGTTTTTCCGAGCCAGTAAAATAATAGTGTGGTTGTTATAAAAAAAACAACGGGAACATCGAGCATAAAGAAACGTGACATTTGGAGAAACTGGGAACTGGTTAGGAGAATGCCTGCACTAAAAAAACCAACCGTTTTATTCCTGAACATGGTCAGTCCAAGATAGTATACGGCAATGATTGTCAGGACTCCAAAAAGAGCTGGCCACAATCGAGTGGTCAGCGTGCTTACACCAAAGAATTTGTAATTCAGCGCGGTCAGCCAAAAAACCAATGGTGGTTTTTCAAACCAATTACTACCCATCCATTGTAAATCGGTCCAATTTCCGGTTTCAACGATAGTGCGAGAAATTTGTGCATACGTAGCTTCGTCAAAATCAGCAAGGCTGCCTTTGTGTAAGTTTTGGAAAAGAAGGACGCTAGAAATAACAAGGAGAAGAAGTACGTGCACCTTACTATTCGTGATTATGTTGAGTATTTGTTTTTTTATGTCCATGACGGGATCAATGATAAGGAGTATGTTATTAGCATACCATATTTTTATTTCGTACGGGGGTAGTGTTTGACCTATTTGTTTTTTAGCGATAAAAACATTATAATAAAATGGATTAAGAGAGGTTAATAGAGATTCTATGTTTAAAAAAATATTTGTACTCACTTTTGTTTTATGCGCCGTGATTTTCTTGAGTGGCTGTGGGGAAAAGAAAGCAGATGATAATTCAAATTCGTTTACTGCCACTGAGGTGGTAACTGGCACTGCCAGTCTAAAAATCAAAGAAAAAGCCGACAAAGACCTCGCTGTAGCAAAAGCGAAAGAATTATGGCGGGCGAAATTTCTGGAAGGGGAAGATTTATCTGACGGCCCTTGTATTTCTAATGAGGTAATTCCCGACTGGGTTGCTGATATTGCCCATGAGCCGCGGGAGACTGTTGATGAATTGCCACAAAATCAATGTTCGGCATACCGTGACGGAACGGCGAAGCATTTTGTAGAACTGGATCCGGACGGCAATCTCATCAGAGCTTTGTAACGTATTGAGTAGAGCGCATCGTAAGTACAAAAGGCGTGATAACGCTCGTGACTACCAAAAAGAAGAATTTTAAAAAAATCGAGCAATTCGTTGTTAAGCACCATTCATTTAAAGTTCCGTGCATTTTGGAATTGCCAATTAACAGAGCATTCAAACCATATGAAAAATGGCTCAATCAAACAACAAAATAAGGATGACAACAAAATAGAGCAGCTGGAAAAAAAGATTGAAAAGCCGGTCAAAAAGTATGTTGGTTTTTTCCGAATTGACGAGGATCGTCAGAAGAAATTCAGTGATGACATCAAGGAACGGTCCAAGCCAAAGCTTGATTATATTGTTCTTACTATTTGCTCTACTATTATTGTCGCGCTTGGTTTGATTACTGATAATGCCGCAGTTGTCATTGGCGGTATGATTATCGCGCCGTTGATCTGGCCTTTTCTCGCTTTGGCGCTTGCGATTATCAAAGGGAATCGACGTTTGTTGAAGCGAACAATATTAACGATTCTCAAGTCAACACTGATAATATTTCTGGTTTCATTTGTGATTGGTGTGTTTTCACCGTATCTTGGTGAGAGCAGAGAGATTATTATACGTACCAAGCCGACTTTGTTTGAATTATTTATAGCATTGGCTGCGGGGTTTGTCGGTGCGTTTGCGATCGCCCACCCAAAACTTTCGTCTGCGTTGGCTGGCGTGGTTGCGGCTGTTGCATTAGTGCCGCCGCTGTCGGTTATGGGTATCATGTTTGCAACGGGTAATTTTGTGCTGGCGACCGGTGCGGCGCTTTTGTATTTCACCAATCTGATCGCAATGACGTTTTCGTCTATTATATTATTTTTACTGGTAGGGGTTAAGTTTCCAAGGCGTGGGTCAAGTAAGAGTTTGGCAATGGGGAATGTTAGCTGGTTTGTTATTTTTCTTATTATCATTATCATCCCATTAACCTTGGTAATGAAAGGTATTTTGTTAGAAAACCAGCAGCGTGGGGCAATACGTGATGTTATTGAAAATTATACGACGAATACGGTGATTACTGATTTGTCGGTGGATTCCAATGGAGGGCTAGTTCTGATCAATGCTACGCTACGCTCGCCAAATGAAATTACCTCACTGCATGTACGGCGCTTATCTGACATTTTGGTTGATGAGCTTGACCGGCAGGTGAGCCTGACAATCAACGTGGTGCCGACGTACGAAGCAAGTCAGAATGTTAAATAGCGATACTGAATAGAATTCGGTCATTATGAAACAGGCGATACGAAAATTGACACCAACCTTTGTCTTGCAGTTATACCATCTGATATTGGCTCATGTGGGATCTTTTATTTATCAGTATCCTTCACAGAAATTGATAGTTATTGGAGTGACTGGCACCAAAGGTAAATCAACAGTGGTTAATCTGGTTTCCAAAGTACTCGAGGGTGCTGGTTTTTCGACTGGGATTATTTCAACGATCAATTTTAAGATCGGCGACAAAGAATGGGCGAATGAAACAAAACAGACCATGCCTGGGAGGTTTCGCTTGCAAAAATTGCTGCAGCAGATGGTACGATCGGGTTGCCAGTATGCGATTATCGAAACATCGTCAGAGGGCATTGCCCAGTATCGGCACCTTGGTATCGATTATGACATCGCGGTGTTTACCAATTTATCGCCGGAACATATTGAGGCGCACGGCAGTTATGAAAATTATCGCGCTGCTAAGCTGAAACTGATGCAACGTCTGGAAAACAGTTGCCATAAAATAATCAATAAACAGCAGATACAAAAAATAAGCATTGTGAATGCTGATGATCTTGAAGCGGAGCGGTTTTTGGAATCGTCTGCTGATGAAAAATGGACATTTGGGCTGAAGGATATTGATATGAAGGGCGAATCTGCTGAACAAGAACTACACGCGTATAATATTGTATTGAAAAAGGACGGCAGTGATTTTGTAGTTAGTGGACAGCAATTTCACCTCCAGCTATTAGGCGAGTTTAATGTATCCAATGCACTCGCTGCTATTACGGTCGGTATGTCCCAGGGGATTGCACTCTCGGAGATGAGTATTACACTTGAACAGGTTTCGCTTCTTCCCGGCAGGATGGAAGAAATCGGCAATAAATACGGCTTTCGAATTTTTGTTGATTACGCGCATGAGCCAGCGTCTCTTGAATCCGTGTTTCAGACAGCGCGACGCCTGAAGCCACATAAGATTATTAGTGTGCTCGGGTCGCAGGGGGGTGGTCGTGACAAGGCAAAGCGACCGATTCTTGGGCGGCTTGCGGGAAGATATGCTGATTTTGTTATTGTGACTAATGAAGATCCTTATGATGAAGGCCCCCAGATTATTATTGACGATGTACTCAAGGGGACGCTTGAGGTTGGCAAGAAACTAGATGAGAATTGTTTTGCCATTTTGGATAGGCGTGAAGCACTGGCCAAAGCCCTGTTGCTCGCAAAACCAAATGATATTGTATTGATTACCGGTAAGGGCAGTGAGACTGTAATGGCTATCAATGGCGGCAAAAAGGTGCCATGGGATGACCGGAAGGTGGTAAGGGAGTTATTAAAATGAAAAAAGAGGTGAGAAAATTTAACGCAGGAATACACGTTGCAATCCAGCGGAAGGGTAAGTACCTTGTACTAAAACGGAGCCGTAATGATCAGCACGCTCCCGGTGGCTGGGATTTGCCTGGCGGAGGTGTGGGATCTGGGGAACAGCCCTATACGGCGGCAATTCGCGAGACAAAAGAAGAGGCGGGCATTAAAATAAAAAGATAGTAATATTTGTCGGCAAGGGAAATAAGGGCGGTGATGGATTATGCGCGGCGCGGCATTTAATCAACCATGGTTGGAAGGTATCGGTAATTTTGATTGAAGCGCACTATGTATCTGGGAAGGTGAAATTAAGCCCGGAACATACTGAATACCGATGGGTAAATAAAAAACAACTTTTAACTTTAAAACCACGCGGTGTTCGCATAAAACAATTTATAAAGTTAATTAAAGAGACAAATAATAATCGCATCCAAACTCGGTGAAAGGGGCTTATGTAAATAACTGTGGATAACGTGTGCCTTGTTTTATTGTTAAAAAAGCGGTGTTTATAACAATCCAACTAATATTAGCGAAAAATATACCCACTTGACAAAAAACACTAGAAAAACTTGACAGTTTTTTTTCGGCTTGGTATGATTCCTAGCACTAATTCCTCATTTAAGAGGACGTCAAAACATTTAATGGCGTTATACGACAATACAATCCACTAAGCTAGGTACTCTTTTCTTTGTTATCTACAGAGGAAAGAGGTTATTTTATGTCTACCCCAGAAATAACAACCGAAGATAACCGGAAGCGTTTTAGTGAGATCCGCGCGATGACTGATCTTTCTGATTTGATAGACATCCAAAAGGCATCATATCGTTGGCTTATGGAGAGCGGACTTCGAGAACTCTTTGATGAAGTTTCTCCGATTCGAGACTTCATTGGTAGAGACCTTGAACTCTATTTTCAAAATTATTATCTGGACGAGCCTCGCTTCGACGAGTGGATCGCGAAAGAAAAGAACGTCACCTACGAAGCACCGCTACGCGTAGAAACAAAACTCGTTAATAAGAAAACGGGCGAGATTAAGGAACAAGAAGTGTACCTTGGTGATTTTCCCTTGATGACAGATCGCGGTACATTTGTAATTAATGGTATAGAGCGTGTTGTTGTCAGCCAGCTGATCAGATCAGCTGGTGTTTTTTTCAATTCAGAAATTATTCGTGGTCGCAAGTGTTATGGCGCGAAGATTATTCCAAATCGTGGTGCGTGGCTTGAGCTTGAGACAGATGCGAATAGTGTGATTTCAGTAAAGATAGATCGTAAACGCAAAGTACCGGTAACGTCACTCTTACGTGCTTTCGGATATGGCTCTGATGAGGAAATCATGAGCATTTTTTCAGACGTTGATAATCATCCGGAGAGTAAGTACATCGAAGCAACGCTTGCAAAAGATGTTGCGCGTAATGAAGCGGAAGGTCTTAAAGAAGTATACAAGCGTATCCGTCCTGGAGACTTGGCGACGGTTGATAACGCACGAGAGCTCATTTTCAAGATGTTTTTCAGTTTCGACCGTTACGATTTTGGACGCGTTGGCCGATATAAATTAAACCAACGTTTTAATTTTGACATGCCGAATGATAAAGAACATCGGGTACTGAAGAAAGATGATCTCACAGCGATTGTAAAAGAGGTTATTAAACTGAATAACAGCCAAGAGGACTCAGATGACATCGATCATTTGGGCAACCGTCGTGTCCGCGCGATTGGCGAATTAGTACAGAACAAATTCCGTGTCGGGCTTGCGCGTATGGAGCGTATCGTGAAGGACAGAATGAGTACATTAGACATTAATACGTTGACACCAAATCAGTTGATTAATGCCAGGCCGATTATTGGATCGATCAAGGAATTTTTTATGTCATCGCAGCTTTCACAGTTTATGGATCAGACTAATCCACTCGCAGAATTGGAACACAAGCGACGTTTATCAGCCATGGGTCCTGGTGGTCTTTCAAGAGAACGCGCAGGGTTTGATGTCCGCGATGTGCATCGTACACACTACGGCCGAATTTGCCCTATTGCTACGCCAGAAGGTCCTAATATTGGTCTTGTTGGTCATTTATCCAGCTATGCGCGGATAAATGATTTTGGTTTTATTGAAACTCCGTTTAGAAAAGTCGTGCATGATATTGAAAATAAAGCATCAGTACTCGAAGGCGAAATAACCCGAGAAGACATAAAAGACGCAAGCGGAACAGTTGTAGTCCCAGAGGGCACTGATATTACTAAGGATATTGCCAGGAAGATTGAAGCGACCGACCTGACTACAGTACCAGTTATTCCACGCGTTACCAATGAGATTGAATTTCTTGATGCATTCATTGAAGAACGCTATGTTACTACTGCGGTTACGACGCAGATAGATGAAAAAGGACATTTTTTAAGTGAAAGGGCGGAAGTACGGTTGCACGGTGAGCCAACCGTACAGCCGGTCGTACGTATTGATTATATGGATGTGGCTCCGTACCAGATTGTCAGTATTACAACGGCACTTATTCCATTTTTAGAGCATGATGACGCCGTACGTGCATTAATGGGCTCAAATATGCAACGACAAGCTGTCCCTTGTATTAGTCCGGATGCGCCACTTGTTGGCACCGGTATTGAAGGAAAGGCGGCCCGTGATTCCGGACAGGTCATTATTTCGAATGTTGATGGTAAGGTTGTAAAAGCTGATTCCGACGAAATCCATGTTATGGGCAGTGATGGTTCATTACAAAAGTACATGCTTAAAAAGTTTGTTCGATCAAATGCTTCAACGTGTATTAATCAACGTTCATTGGTAGAAATAGACCAGAAGGTTTCCAAAGGCGATGTGCTGGCCGATGGTCCAGCAACTGATCATGGAGAATTAGCTTTGGGGCAGAATATTCTTGTCGCATTTATGTCATGGGAAGGCGGCAACTATGAAGATGCTATTCTTATTTCAGACCGGCTTGTGCAGGAGGATCGTTTTACTTCGGTACATGTTGAAGAATATACGGTCGATGTACGCGATACAAAATTAGGCCCAGAGGTTGTGACCAGGGATATTCCTAATATTGGCGAGGAGAAATTAAAAGACCTTGATGAAGAGGGGGTCGTACGAATTGGCGCGCAGGTTTCTTCAGGTGATATTTTAGTTGGTAAAATCACGCCAAAAGGTGAAACTGAGCTATCAGCCGAAGAAAAACTCTTAAGGGCTATTTTTGGAGAAAAAGCAAAGGACGTAAAAGACAGTTCACTCTACCTGGAGCATGGAGAGCACGGTAAAGTGGTTGATATCAAGATTTTTTCACGTGAACGAGGCGATAGATTGCCTGCAGGCATTCTCAAAAGTATTCAGATTTCAGTAGCGCAACTTCGTAAAATTCAGGTCGGTGACAAGATGGCGGGCCGTCACGGTAATAAAGGTGTAATTTCGAGGATTGTTGCAGTTGAGGATATGCCATACCTTGCTGATGGCACTCCGGTTGATATTATCTTGAATCCACTTGGCGTCGCTTCGCGTATGAATCTTGGCCAAATACTCGAGACGCACCTTGGTCTCGCAGCAAAACACCTGGGATACAAAGTTGCAAGCCCCGCACTCAATGGTGTAAAAGAAGAAATCATCCGCGAACAGCTTAAAAAGGCTGGGTTCCCAGAAGATGGCAAGATTAAGCTTTTTGATGGCAGAACCGGAGAATCGTTTGATCAGCTAGTTACGGTTGGTTACGTCTATATGTTGAAACTGAACCACCTTGTTGAAGATAAGATCCATATGCGGTCTATTGGACCATATTCGTTGGTTACTCAACAGCCACTTGGCGGAAAAGCCCAGTTTGGTGGTCAGCGTTTTGGTGAAATGGAAGTTTGGGCACTCGAAGCGTATGGCGCAGCGTATACTTTGCAGGAGATGCTCACGATCAAATCTGATGATGTGCCGGGCCGATCCAAAGCATACGAAGCTATTATCAAGGGCGAGTCTATTAAAAAACTGAATATACCTGAATCTTTTAACGTATTAGTGCGCGAGCTAAAAGGCTTATGTCTCGACGTAGAGCTTGTTGGTGGTGTTCAAGAGTCTGATGAGAACGCCAGTGAGGATGAAGCAAAAAAGGAATCGAAAGGTTCAAAAGAAGGGCAATAAAGAGATTAATAGAAAAAAACAGAATAAACTATGCCAGTTAACGAACAAACAGCAAAGACGATAAATTTTTCTGCGATTCGCCTGAAACTTGCATCACCAGAAAATATTTTTGATTGGTCGCATGGCGAGGTTTTGAAGCCAGAGACAGTGAATTATCGCACACAGAAACCCGAGAAAGATGGTTTGTTCTGTGAAAAAATATTTGGCCCTACCAAGGACTGGGAATGTTATTGTGGTAAGTATAAGAAGGTTCGCTACAAAGGTATTATTTGCGACAAATGTGGGGTGGAAGTGACCAGGAGCGTTGTGCGTCGTGAGCGCATGGGGCATATCAAACTTGCCGCACCAGTTTCGCATATTTGGTTTTTGCGCGGTGTTCCCTCAAAGATTGGCCTTATTTTAGACTTGTCAATTCAGGAACTAGAAAAAGTCATTTATTTTGCAAATTACATTATTACGAAAGTTGATGACGCACTTCGTGATGAGGCGCTTGAACAAATTGATGTTGAACATCAGGCAAAAAAGAAAAGCATTGAAGCTGAATTTGGGCGGATCGCTAATGATATTAAGCAGCGCAGAGCAGAGGATCAGTCTAAGGAGCAGGATGATGCCAAGAAAAAAGCATTAATTAAGGAGCTTGATGAAGAACTTGCCGCAAATACACAAATGCGGGACGAGAAATTAAAAGATTTAGCTGAAGCAGTAGACTTGGCAAAGAAGGAATTAAAAGGCTTGAAGCCGATGCAGATTATTCCAGAGCAAATCTATCGAGACCTCTCTTTGAAATATGGGCATGTGTTTGAAGCAGGCATTGGCGCTGAAGCAATCTACGAATTACTGGGCGAAATCGATCTCGAGAAAAGCATCAAACAGCTGGGGGAAGACGTTCTGGCGTCTCCAGAGGGAAAGCGTCGTCGGACTGTTCGTCGGTTAAAATTATTAAAAAATTTACAGCTCAACAAAATTAAGCCGGAATGGATGATTTTAACTGTTATTCCTGTGATTCCGCCTGATCTGCGTCCAATGGTGCAACTTGATGGTGGTCGGTTTGCGGCGTCAGACCTCAATGATTTGTATCGCCGGGTTATTAATAGAAACAACCGTCTCAAACGTCTGATTACACTTAATGCACCCGAAGTTATTCAAAGAAATGAAAAGCGTATGCTGCAGGAAGCAGTTGATGCATTGATTGATAATAATGCACGGCACGGGAAGACGGTCACGGCATCGACCGGACAGAAGCGAATGTTGAAGTCAATCGCAGATATCCTAAAAGGTAAACAAGGACGATTCCGACAAAATCTTTTGGGCAAGCGTGTTGATTATTCAGGTCGTTCAGTTATCGTTGTAGGTCCTCATCTCAGGATGAATGAGTGTGGACTGCCAAAAGTAATGGCATTGGAGTTGTTTAAGCCATTTATTATCAGTCAATTGATTAAGCGCGAGTACGTACATAACGTCCGTAGTGCAAGTCGATTTATTGAAGTTGGTAGGTCTGAAGTATGGGATATTCTTGAGGAAGTTACCAAAGATGCATATGTACTCCTGAACCGCGCACCAACCCTGCATCGTCTTGGTATCCAGGCATTCAAACCGGTTCTGGTAGAGGGTAAAGCAATTCAGATTCATCCGCTTGTTTGTACTGCTTTTAATGCTGATTTTGATGGCGACCAGATGGCTGTTCATGTACCGCTTACTGAAAACGCAAAGCGTGAAGCAGCAGAAATTATTGCTTCAAAAAAGAATCTTCTAAAGCCTTCAACAGGCACTCCGATTGTTGCTCCGACACAGGATATCGTACTTGGTTGTTATTATCTGACTTTATTGAAAAAAGGAGAGAAGGAAAAACTTCGCAGTTTTAGCTCAGAAGAAGAGATACTGAGTGCGTACGAGTTACGGCAGCTTCATATTCAGGATAAGGCAATTGTCAAAATGAATAATGGGCTGGTTGAAACGTCAGCCGGAAGAATTATTTTTAACTCTATCCTGCCCGAAAATACTGCCTATATCAATGAAGTAGTTGAGCGCAAGTTCCTGTCAAAATTGATCAGTTCTTTTCTGAATAAATTAGATCGTCAGGAAGTTGTAGATTTCCTTGACCGTTTAAAAGAGCTGGCGATCCGTTACCTTACCCAGTCAGGCATTAGCTGGGGAATGGGTGATTTAGTAACGCCGAAGGATAAATATACTATTATTCAGGACGCAGAAAATCAGCTTGAGGAGATCCAGTCGCATTTTGAACAGGGACTGCTAACAAATGATGAGCGCCACATGAAGGTGATTGAGATCTGGGCGCAGGCAAAGGACAAGATTCAAAAAGTAAGTCGCGAAGCACTTGATCCGCATGGTTCGGTATTTGCGATGATCGAGTCGGGGGCTCGCGGTTCATGGGCACAGACAACCCAGATGATGGGCATGAAGGGTCTGGTAACCAATCCAGCCGGCGAAACGATCGAACTCCCTGTCCGTGGAAGCTTTAAAGAAGGCTTTGATGTACTTGAGTACTTTATTTCTACTCATGGTGCCCGTAAAGGTTTATCTGATACGGCGCTCCGTACCGCAAACGCCGGTTATTTAACGCGGCGCCTTGTTGATGTTTCACAGGATATTATTATCACTGAAGAAAATTGTAAAGATACCGAGGGCTTTGTTATATTACGAGAAGAATCTGACCGTATGGATCAGGAATTTGAAGAGAGACTTGTCGGGCGCGTACCAATAGAAGATATCAAGGATCCAAAAACGAAAAAGGTAGTTGTAAAAGCTGGGGCAATTATTTCCGAAGAGAAGCTGCCAAAGATTGCGAAGCTGAAACTCGATGAGCTGAAAGTTCGATCAATTTTACGCTGCAAATCAAAATGGGGTCTTTGTAAGAAATGTTATGGGTATGACCTTGGTCATAATAAAGAGGTTGAATTTGGCACAGCCGTTGGTATTATTGCGGCGCAAAGTATTGGTGAGCCGGGTACCCAGCTGACGATGAGAACATTTCATACTGGCGGTGTTGCCGGCCAAGATATTACCCAGGGCTTACCTCGCGTTGAAGAACTTTTTGAGGCACGGCCGATTCGTCGCCCCGCATTGATTTCGGGCGTCACCGGTAAAGCCAAAGTCATAGAAGAAACCAAAGGTGTAAAACAGATCATTATTGCTTATAAGTCAAATGACGAAGATGAATACAGGCTTCTGAAGGGCAAAAATGCAAAGGTGCATGTTAAAGATGGCGCTGTGGTTAAGGAAGGAGCAGTACTGATGAGTAATGATAGCAAAGAACTGCTCGCTCGATCTGGTGGTACTGTGCGCATTATTGAGAACAAAATTGCCATTATCTCTGAGGCAGATAAAAAGAAAGAATATGCAGTTCCGACCGGGCAGATGGTGTGGGTGAAAGATGGCGATTTAGTTAATAAAGGGGACCAGCTTACTGATGGCAGCTTAGACCTGCATCAACTTTTTTATTTGAGTGGTCAGGAGGCTGTTGAGCGCTATATCATTAGAGAAATTCAATATATGTATTCATCACAAGGCCAGAGGTTGAATGACAAGCATATCGAGATTATTGTACGTCAGATGTTCTCGCGTGTTTACGTCAAAGAAGCCGGAGATACCAATTTCCTGTCCGGTGAAATTGTTGAGCGCGCCCAATTTGTAGAAGCGAATAATGAGGTAAAAAAGAGGGGTGACAAACTCGCAGTAGGTGAGCAGTTACTTCTAGGTATTACAAAAGCTTCGTTGTCTATCGATAGTTTTTTGTCAGCTGCATCGTTCCAAGAGACCGCACGTGTTTTAATCGACGCAGCAGTATCTGGCAAGATTGACCATTTGCGTGGTTTAAAGGAAAATGTGATTATCGGTAAGCTGATTCCGGCAGGGACGGGATTTTAAAATAGTAGTCGTATTGGTATTATTACCGGCCGTTAACCTTCCCCTTTCATGATTTTGGGAAGGCAGTTTTCGATTGATTGGGAAGGCAAAAAATGCTAAACTGTATGTACTATTTCGATTAATAAACGTATGGTAAGAAAGGCAAAGAAGGAATATTTGAAAAAGTTTAAAAAAGAAGCGCGCAAGAGCGCGCCTCGCGATAAGGATACGGACGAGCCCGAATCTCGACTGAAATCTGAGACAAAACATGGTATTATCGTTGTTGGGATCTTTGCAGTAACCGTTTTGGTTGTATTGAGCCTTTTTGATTGGGCAGGGAGTATTGGGAAAGGTATTGATACGGCATTGCGTTATGGATTTGGATGGGGGCGATATGTTGTTCCGGTGATTGGTGCAGTAATTGGATTTTTTTATATTCGATCGCAGCGGTATAGTATGCGATCCATGAACTATGTTGGATTGGGTCTTTTTATTCTTAGTTTTACTGGGCTTCTTCATCTTATTTTTATTCCATTCGCCGAGGCTACGACCCATTTTGCAGAAGGTACCGGTGGCGGTTATTCAGGGTTACTCCTCTCCTATATTTTCCAAAAGTGGCTTGGCCCATGGGCCGGAGGTATTATACTCTTTGCTTTGCTTGTGGTGTCAATGCTTATCATGTTTGACGTTTCGTTAAGACGATTATATGAGAGCGGCAATGTTATCAAAAGACTAATGCGCCGATTCGGAGAATTCCGTTATCGGTTAAGATCAAATATGCAGACAACTACGGATTCGACTGAAGATGAGACCGTGCATGATGGAGAAACCGATGCCGAATTTGGAGTTAAACGGGTTGCCAAAGAAGCGCAGGCCGATGCCAATGATGATGAAAGTAAAGGCCATGATGCGGTTCATGGGAACGAAGAGCAGATGGACATGTTTCCCGAAAAGAAAAAGGTTCCTCGTAAGAAAATTGATATTCCGATTGATCTTTTAGAATCAAGCAACACGAAGCCGTTAAGTGGTGATATTGAGGCGCATAAAGAAAAGATTCAAAAAACACTGGTGAATTTTGGCATTGAAGTTGAAATGGGTGATACTCAAGTTGGCCCGACCGTAACGCAATATTCGCTCAAACCGGCAGAAGGCGTCAAACTTTCCCAAATCACGACGTTGAGCAATGATCTGTCGCTTGCCTTGGCAGCACATCCAATCCGCATCGAAGCCCCGATACCCGGCAAATCGCTGGTCGGAATTGAGGTTCCAAACGAAGCTGTCGCAGTTGTAAAATTAAAAGATATCCTGATGAGCAGCGAATTCAAAAAGCGTAAGTCAAAGCTCACCGTTGGCTTGGGACGTGACGTCGCTGGTCACGCATGGCTTGCTGATATCGATCCCATGCCCCATCTTCTGATCGCAGGCGCAACAGGTTCTGGTAAATCAGTTTGTCTTAACGCCGTACTATTGAGCCTTTTGTATCAAAATTCCCCTGATGAATTAAAACTGATTTTGATTGATCCAAAGCGCGTGGAACTCTCAGTGTACAATAGTATTCCGCATTTGATTACGCCAGTAATCAACGAAATCGATAAGGCAATCAATGCACTGAGGTGGGTTGTTGCAGAGATGGATCGGCGGTTCCAACTACTTTCAAAGACAGGGCATCGGAATATTCATGCCTATAATAGGGATAATGGCGATACAATGACTTATTTGGTTATTGCGATTGATGAGATGGCAGACCTGATGTCAGTTGCAGCAAATGAAGTTGAGGCAGCTATTATCCGTTTAGCACAAATGGCACGTGCTGTAGGAATTCATCTGATATTGGCAACGCAACGACCTTCAGTCGATATCATTACTGGTCTGATCAAGGCTAATATTACAACCCGTATCGCTTTTTCAGTCGCGTCATCGACCGATTCACGTACCATTCTTGATACCTCTGGAGCTGATAAACTTCTGGGACGTGGCGATATGCTGTATATTTCATCACAGTTATCAAAACCAAAGCGTTTGCAGGGCGCTTATGTAACTGATCAGGAAATCTCACGAGTCACGAGCTTTTTAAAAGAAAAAGATTCACCAGAGTATCAAGAAGAGGTAATTGAAAAAGTGGTTGATCAGACATTGGTTGGAAACTTTGAAGATCTTTGTGATGATGAGCTGTTGGATCAGGCAAAAGAATTGGTTATTACGGCCGGAAAAGCATCAGCCTCGTATTTGCAGCGCCGACTCCGGATCGGCTATGCACGAGCTGCACGGTTACTTGATATTTTGGAAGAGCAGGGCGTTATCGGGCCAGGAGAAGGCGCAAAGCCACGAGAAATACTAATTGCCGGAGAAGAGGAGTGTAACGAAGAAGAGCATGGAGATTTGCCAGTGGAGAATGAAGGTGATGGGAATATTGGAGATCAAGATCAGGACGAAGTTGATGATGAACCAGAAGAGGAGTATCGATCGTAGGTATGACAGCATTTAAAAAACGAGAAGTACAGCGCACTAGAACGCTTGGCGAGCGATTACGTAAAGTGCGAGAAGAGGCTAATATTAGCCTAAAAGAGGCAGCAGAAGCAACACAGATTAGTAAGGATTATTTGGCTGCGCTCGAAGATGGCAATTATTCGCATTTGCCAGGACCAGTTTATATAGAGAGTTTTTTAAAAAAATACGCAACCTTCCTCAAGGTAAGCAGCGATTTTGTGCTCGAGCTGTATGATCAGCAAGAGAAAAAAGTTTTGCAGCATGGTTTTAAGTCCAATTTTTTTACTCCAAAAAGTTCAGTACCAAAATTAATAATCACGCCAAAATTGAATCGAAGTATTATTATTGGCATGATTATTACAGCATGTTTGGTCTATGTCGGATTCGAAATCAGTAATATTTTTTCTCCACCTGACCTTATCGTTTTAGCACCAGAAGATTTATTGACAGTTCAACAAACGACGATCGTAGTCAGTGGTAGTACGATGCCCGAAGCGTTGCTGACGATCAATGGTAAGGAAGTTATATTAGAGCCCAATGGGAGTTTCTCTGCATCAGTCAATTTGACGGAGGGTATTAATGAGATTAAAATATCGGCTGCAAAGGAGCATAGCAAAGAAATGACAGTTGTGCGTCGTGTGCTCTTTGAGCCATCGGGCGAATAAGGTACACTAAACATACGTTAATAAGTAAGTAAAAATACTATGCCGAAACAAACTGAAAAAGATATGAGTAGTAACAGATCACGTGCAGCACAGGAAGCCATCGCGCAGATCAAGGAGCGCTTTGGTGAAGGATCTATCATGAAGTTAGGCGAGGCAAAAAAAATATCAGTTGAATCAGTACCGACAGGCTGCCTTTCCCTGGATTTAGCGCTCGGTGTCGGTGGTGTACCGCGCGGTCGTGTTGTTGAGATTTATGGGCCCGAGGCTTCCGGTAAAACAACGCTGGCACAGCATATCGTTGCTTCGGTTCAGCAGATGGGCGGTACTGCTGCTTTTATTGACGCGGAACACGCCCTTGATCCCGCGTATGCCAAGAAGATTGGCGTGGATGTTGATAATCTTCTCATATCGCAGCCTGATACTGGTGAGCAGGCATTGGAGATTATGGAGACACTAGTACGTTCTAATGGTGTTGATGTGGTGGTTATGGATTCTGTTGCAGCATTAGTACCAAAAGCTGAAATAGAAGGAGATATGGGAGATTCGCATATGGGATTGCAGGCACGGTTAATGAGCCAGGCGCTGCGCAAACTGGCCGGCATTGTGAGCAAGACCAAGACTGTCGTGATTTTTATCAATCAGACACGTATGAAAATTGGTGTGTTTTTTGGCAATCCGGAAACAACTACTGGCGGTATGGCGTTGAAGTTTTATTCATCGGTCCGTATTGAAGTACGTAGGGCAGCCCAGATTAAGAAGGGCGACCAGTCAATCGGTAACAGGGTGAAGTGTAAAATTGTAAAGAACAAAGTAGCGCCACCGTTCCGAACCTGCGAATTTGATATTATGTATAATGAGGGAATTTCAATCAGCGGTGATGTGATCGATATTGGCATAGAGCATGGTGTTGTCAATAAGAGTGGAAATACATTTTCATATGGCGAAACCAAACTGGGCATTGGGCGTGAAAATGCACGATTTTTTCTCAAAGACAACAAAAAACTCCTTGGTGAGATTAAGAAAAAAGTGATGGAAGCGGCGGAAAAGGCGGCAGCAGAGGATAAATAATCGAGAATGGGAGATATTTTTAAAAAAGGGGCTGGCTTGCCGGCGCCTTTTTGGTATTGCGCTTTAAAGGATAATGTAGTAAAATTTCAAAAAAGGAAACAAAATCTATTTTTTGGAGGAATAGCCATGAGGTTCTTTATCAAAGTGTGTGTTGTATTTAACTCACGTTGCAAGGATGTGACTGGAATAATGCTTACTGATTTTCTGGACGCGATTGGTCGAGTAACTGAGTATCTCGGAGATAATGCTGATGATTGGCATTTCTGTCATTGTGTGCCGACGAACACACTTGGTTCGTATGTGTATCCCCATGAAGGGTTTGTTCAGTGTTTTCGAGAAGGTTGTGCTCGCATACGTGGGATAAAACTTTCGCAACATAAGTTATGGAAGCGTTTCATATGTAATCACAGTGGGAAGTATAGCGATGATTACGAAGTAATGTGCTTTGTCGATGAGCTTTGTATACAGATAGGCATCACATGATTGGGAGATCACTTTTTGTACGAGCCTACCTCCATTCGGGTAGGCTTGTTTTTACGCGGTTGTTTTATATGTGGGTGCGTGATATACTACTTTAATTCGAAATAGTACATTGATAACGCTCTGGAAAGGAGGAAACGTGAATATCGTTTTAGATGTAATGGGGGAAAATGGTCCTGAGGCGATTGTTCACGGAGCAATCGAAGCTCTTTTGCAGTTACCCGACAAAGATTTTCGGATTACGCTTGTTGGTAAAGAGTCTGACATTAAGTCGGTCCTGCAGTTCAGTCATGAACTACGTGAGAAGTATAGACGGGTGAAAAATCGGATTGAAATAGTGAATGCCGTTAGTGTCATTGGCATGAAGAATAGTCCTGAGTCTGTGAACGAAGATTCTGATTCTTCGATCGCAGTTGGTATGGAACTTGTGCGTCAAGGAAAGGGAGATGCACTTGTCAGTCCTGGAAATACGGGAGCAGTGGTTACTAGCGCTTGTACTAAATTAGGCTTATTGTCGGGTATGTATGTGCGACCAGCAATTGCGACCTGCATGCCGACACTCAAAGACCTTAGTATTTTACTTGATTCTGGTGCAACAACAGACTGTAAACCACGGCATTTGCTGCGGTTTGCGATTATCGGCCGTGTCTATGCACAAGCGATTTTGGGCAAGCAAAATCCTAGTATCGGAATCCTCAGTAATGGGGACGAAGAGTGCAAAGGGAATAAGCTCGTACAAGGTGCTCTCGCAATAATCAAGAAGGTAATTCCAGATGCTCGGTATATTGAGGGTTTTGACATTGCCCGTGGTACAACCGATGTAATCGTATGTGATGGCTTTATTGGGAATATAATTCTCAAAGTTGCTGAGGGTATTTACTCGGCATTGAAGAGGATTCTTTCCATCGTTGAGAAGAAGAAAAAAGTCGTCGCGGTTTTTGGTCTATCAACGCTTCTGATCCCCCCACTCGTAATCTTAGTCACACAACCGTCGTGGTTTCTCCTTACGTATTTTCCTGCGTGGTTGATTGCATTTCTGACATTGCGACCCATTTATAAGTTTCTCAAGCGTCGTTTTGACTGGCGAGAACATGGTGGAGCACCACTTTTAGGGGTACAAGGGACGGTAATCATTGCCCATGGGCGTTCTTCGTGGGTAGCAATCATGAATGCGATCCGTGAGGCAGTATCTATGGCTCGATCGAGCGTCAACGATACTATTGTCACCGAGCTCGCAAGGATCAATGAGCAAAAATAGTACAAATACATTAAACGTGTGCCCGCCTTGGAAACGAGACGGGCATTTTTTATTACATCAATAGGGCGTTTTGACAGCTTGATTGACCATGGTATGATGAATTTCCAAAATACAAATCGCAATCTTTTTTTGAAAGGAGACGCCATGGCAAAATCCTTTCGGCAAATAGTAGATACTATTAACAGTGGAATGCTCTTGCTTGATCAATATCGTCTAATTGCAAGCGCAGAGGGCAATACATCCGCACTCGGTGCGCATACGGGAGAAAATAAAATATTTACTCCTGAGGAACTCGCAGAACAACTTGCCAATGAGCTCGAAAGCATAGCCAACGCCCTTAAGTAGGACTACTAAAGCCATAGAAGCCTAACTTAATTATGGATAGATTAGGCTTCTTTTATAAATTATTGGACAAGAGTGCCTTTTTGTGATATACTTATTTTGTAATTTTTGGTAAGTAAGGTTTGTTTTTCCCCTAATCTAAGTACAATTTAGTACAAACCCGTGCCAGATATGCTATTTTTAAAAAAGGCAAGGGAACTATTCACCGGCAGAAAAGGCGAGAAAAAGGAGGAATCAGTTGATTTTAATGCCCTGCCAAAACTACTCACTATTGAACAAGTGAGCGAGATTTTTGGTGTTCATCCAAATACATTGCGCAATTGGGATAAGGCAGGAAAACTAAAAGCACTTCGTATTGGAGCTCGGCGTGATCGAAGGTATGACCGGGACACAATCAAGGCGATGTATCTGAAAACGCCCTCAGCATTTCGCAAAGAGTCATTTGGTCAGGTTACGCAGCCAGAAGAGCCGAAACAAGCACCGGTTGCAGAACCTCAGGAAAGATCATACGTAATCCAGCCAGGCTTTTCATGGAATAACGCCAAACTCTTTTTTATTAGCCGTAAATTTTCAGTGTTTGTCTACTCGTCTTCGCTAGTTGCCTTTACCTTTGTTGTATTGCAGGTAACTTTTTTTGCTTATGTATTTTTAGCCCAAGCAGAAGAAAAACCACAAGATATCCTTTTCGTTACACTGGAACCAGCAGATTTAACAGGATGGGAAAGTACCAATAATGCCAAACATATTGAAGCTTTAGGAACCAGCCCCTTAAGTGATTTTAATACAAAGATTTCGGCGGTCTATTTAAATAAACCTGTGTCAGATGAAGGAGAGTCGGCTGTTAGCGGAGAATTTATTTCCGAAACAGATTCAACTCTTGAAGCTTATAATTATAAATCAGAGGAAGCTATTCCTTCAGTGGCATTATTAAAAGATGTAAAACTTATTTTTTCCTTGGCGGTCGATAGTTATGCCAGCAATGAGGACATAATAACTTTAGAATACTCATTAGACAACGGCGAAACCTGGGAAGTGCTTGATTCATTTGCCTTATTGGATGATACCAGCAACGTTATTAATGATGGGTACTGGGAATTTTCTATAACTGATAAGGTTAATGAAGTCAAAGATTTGGAAGAATTACGTACTCGGGTGAAGTATAATGCCGTACCTGGGATCGAAGAATCGACAGCTTTTTTGGATGGTGTGGCTATCAAAGTGGAGGCAGAAGAGCCTAATTCCGTTACTGAGCAAATTAAGGAAAGTGTAACGGTTAAAGACAAAGATGTCAGTATTTCAGATAAAGCAGTAATTGAGGTTAATACTAAGAATAAAGGTTTTTTGGGGATTGGTTCCAATGAGAGAATTGTCAAGGATATAAAAATAACTAACGCGGATGGTGAGGATGTTGAAGTTGATATTAAGGAAACAAAAAAGGAAGAAGACAATAAAATAATCACTGATTATGAGATTGAAGCGATGGAACTGGAGGAACCGGGCCGCTATAGCGTTGCCTTGACAGTTGAGCAGGATGGACAAAGCGAGGTGATTGTAGAAGATTTTACCTGGGGTACGCTGGTATTAAATGTTGATCAAATAATATTCAAAACCGGACAGCCGGCCATGCTTTCACTGGGCACTTTTAATGATTACGGCGGGATTATTTGTGACGCTGAATTAGAACTCAAAATTACTGATCCTCAGGGTCGGGTAACTACCCTGACCACAGATGAAGGCGGGATTAGTGGTAGTGAAAATTGTTTAATTAAGGATATAGCTTATACTCAGGCGGATTATGAGGCGTCCTATACTCCTTATTTGGAGGGAGATTATACTGCGGAGTTAACAGCTACCTATCAAGGCAGTACGCAGACAGTTACCCGCAGTTTTTCTGCAGAAATAGGACCCAGTGTTATTGTTAAGCGTCATGGGCCAACCAGAATTAATCCAAATTATTTTCATACCATGTATTTGGAGATTGTTTCTGATAAGGATTTTGTGGGAGAAATACGCGAACGAGTGCCAGACGGATTTCTGTATGCTGGAGCCGTGGATAGCGACTGTTATCTTGAGCAAATTAACAATGATGAGGGGGAATCTGTTGGTTATTTTGATATTGTTTGTCAAATTGAAGTAAAACGGGACACTACCAACATATTTGAATATCAATTTATTTCAGATCAGCCCGAGGGAACTTTTTACAGTTTTGGTCCGACCGTATTAATCACCTCGGATGGAGAAGTCAACTTAGATCACCAATGGAACGTGGCTTTGAAGCAGGGTAAGGTGGAGAATGAAATATTGGATAAGGTAGCCGCTGGAGAATCACCGAAAATAATTACCAAGCTGCGAATTCCTGATAAGCAGCTGGATATTAGTCAGCAGGACTTTAAGCAAGTCGAAAAGAACGGAGAATACCAAAGTGGCGTTGTTAACAAGGAAGGTCTGGAGCAGCTGTTGGCCAACGATCAGGTAGAGACTATTAGCGTTAATCAGCCGGTTGATTTAGTGCTTGATGAAGCTATTCCGCTGATTCGCGCCTTGCCAGAGGATAGGCCTGACGGTCAAGAAGGTACTGGAATGAAAATTTGCATTTTGGATACGGGCGTGGATTATAATCATGAGGCCATAACAAATTATGTGACTGGTTACGATTTTATTAATGACGACGAGGATCCGCTTGATGACCATGGGCACGGGACAAGTGTTGCGGGAGTTGTTTCACGGATAGCATCCGGTTCTGAATTGCTGGTGGCGAAAGTTATGGACGCAAATGGAATTGGTTATGAAAGCGATGTTTTGCAGGGATTACAATGGTGCATCGATCAAGGATCTGATATTATTTCTTTCAGTATCGGGGCGGGGAATTATTTGGGAGCATGTGATTCAAATGTTGTCGCCGAATTGGTTAATGAAGCCGTTGATTTAGGAATTTTTGTTGCCGCGGCAACAGGAAATGATGCGTCTGAAAACATGAAGTCGCCTTCGTGCGCAACAAAGGCCACCCGCGTATCATCAACAACAAAGTCAGACACTCTGACTGATTTTGCAAATTTGAATGAATTTACTGATGTATTGGCTCCTGGACAAAATATTAACGTTCCTTTATTAAACGGGGGATACGGAGAGGTTTCTGGAACATCTGTAAGTACTCCAATGGTTTCTGCGGGGGCGGCTTTGGTGCTTGAGAATGAAGACCTTTCCCCTTTGGATCTCAAGTACAGACTTAGAAGTACCGGCGAACCAATTTCATACAATATAGATCCCGTTACCGAGATAAGCATTTCAAGGCTGGATGTTTACAATGCCATAAACAACAATATTACCATGGCTCCTTATGAATATGAAATGAAGCAAAGTGAAAACCAAAACCAGATTTACGAGCCTTTGCTTGCTGTTTGCGGATCTGTGGTAGGAGGGTGTATTGATGGTCAATCTTGTTGTTATTTTGGAGTTTGTGATTCAGGTGAACGCAATGCCACATGTGCTGATTGTGACTCTTCGGAGTCTGCATGTTTGAATTGTTGTGCATCTTCGGGATCTCAATCATACCGTTGTGATAGTGAATTAGATACAGCTTATACTTGGAATTCAGGCGAGTCATGCTGCGAAGGGGATGATGATCCTGAAACTTGCGGTGTCGGCGGCGGATGCAGTGTGGGCGATGCTTGCAGTAATGGTAGTACGGATTGTGCGGATTGTGGAGCATTGTGTGTGAATGGTTATTGCCGGGCATCATGTGATTATGAAAGCGGTATTAATAAATCTGGTTATGGTTGTAGTACTAATACAACTGCATATAATAATGCTGCAGCTGGTACTTGTTATGATAGTACACCAACGGCGACCGGTGGAACGTTTGGTTGTGATTATACTAATGAATTTAGGACAAATTGTGGCACGAGTTGTACTAATGGGACTGATCCAACTTATTCTGCTTGTACTTCTACTTCCGGTGATTCTTGTGATAGTGATGCGGGTGGTAATTTTGTACAAAACGGGCTTTGCACGAGCAGTGGCTGTACAACTTCTGGGCATATCTGCCAAAGAACCAGCAGCGCTTTTTATAGCGCCTGCTCTAATGCTGGCTGTGGCAATTCTTATTCCACAATGGCTTTTTGCACGACTGATATTACAACTGGAGATTATTCCTTGGGTGGTGTTTGTGCAGACAACAGCGGTGTTACTTGTGTTACTTCTGGAAGTGTTTATAATG